>JBAXGZ010000058.1:0-14365 GCA_037139155.1 Actinomycetes bacterium
ACCCACGAGGTGTACGACGAATTGGTCGAGTCCAAAGTGATGGAACCGACCATCGTTTTTGATCATCCGAGGGAAACCTCTCCGCTAGCAAAGCCGCATCGCGAGGATCCCTCGTTGGTTGAGAGATTCGAAGTGATCGTTGACGGCCGGGAACTGGCGAACGCGTACAGCGAACTCAACGACCCGGTCGAACAACTGGCGCGCTTCCGTGAGGAGGCAGCTCATAAGGCTGCTGGCGATGTTGAAGCCGGTGATGTCGATCTCGATTACATCCGCGCACTCGAATACGGAATGCCGCCTGCTGGCGGTTTGGGGATTGGCATCGATCGCCTTGTGATGATCCTTGCCGCTGTCGAGAGCATTCGTGAAGTGATCCTGTTCCCGACCCTTCGTCCTGAACACACGTTGACTGAAGAGGACTTTCCCGCGGGTCCTAGCCTTTGACCATGCTTCAAACGGGACCTGGCGGTCGTACAGATGCGGCGTGACTCTCGGAGGGCCCGATTGATCGGGTTCCTCACCGCTCTCGGTGGTGTGATCGTGCTTCTCTCAACCTTGCCAGGGTTTGGGGGTCGAGTTGGTCGCATAGTCGACATCGTCACTCCGTTTGGGGTGAGAGTTACCAGTCATGTGATCGCAGTGGCAGTTGGCGTCGGTCTCTTGTACCTCGCCGGTCAATTGGCTCGACGACGCAGACTGGCGTGGGTATGCGCTGTCGGTCTCTTCGCGGCGTCTTTCGTCGTTGATCTTCTGCGTGATCGCCACTATGTCGCGGCGGTCTATTCGTTGCTTATGGTTGTGTTGCTCCTCATCAGTAGAGGAAAGTTCAAGGCGCCGGGAGATCCGCCCACACTCCTTGAGTTTTTGCGTTTCATTCCCCGCTACACCGTCGTCGTGTTCCTCTACGGCTACGCAGCGCTCTTTCTCGAGCGGGAATCGCTCACTCCGTCTCCGACGATCTGGAAGAACGCTCAGACAATCGCCCTGGGGCTCGTCGGAATCGATGGCGCCTACACCTATGAACGCAATTTCTTCGATTGGGCCTTCCCGTCCTCGTTGCTCCTTCTTGGGGTCGGAGGGCTGTTCGCGGCAATCCTTCTCATTTTCCGACCGATTGTTTCTCGATCGTTTGTCTCGGCGGAGTCCCTTACTGAGGCGATCGAGATTGTGAAGGATCACAGCAGCGACTCCCTCGACTACTTCGCCTTGAGGGACGACAAGATGTATTTCATCTCTTCCGATCGCAAGGCGCTTATTGCCTATACCTATGTGGCTCGTCAGGCCTTGGTTTCCGGCGATCCGATCGGCGATGCCGCATCCCTTCCGTTGGTGATTGATGAGTTCCTCGAAATGTGTCGCGATCGGGCGTGGGGAGTCTCGTTCCTGGCCGTTCGTGAGGCAGATCGGGATCTGTATGTCTCTCGAGGACTCCACACGGTGTATTTGGGCGATGAAGCTGTTGTAGATGTTCGCGGCTTCTCCCTCTCGGGAAAGAAGTGGAAGAGCGTTCGACAATCTTCAGGTCGAATTGAACGGACGTATCGATATATCTGGCTGGCCGAGACAGAACTGTCCGCCGAGATGCTGGCGATGCTCAACGACATCTCTCGACGTTGGCGGGGAAAAAAGCCTGAGCGTGGATTCACCATGACGCTGAGCCAGGACGTGGAAGGTACGAATCCGGACTTTCGTCTCTGTATCGCTCTCGACGAAAACGACCGTCCCGGGGGATTCCTGCGGGTGGTGCCGATCTACGGTGACCGAAAGGGATACACCCTCGACATCATGCGTCGCGATCCGGACACGCCGAACGGCATGACAGAGTTTCTGCTTACGCGAACCATCATGAAACTTGATGAATTGGGCTTTGAGCGGTTCAGCATGAACTTTGCCGCCTGGGGCCGATTCTTCGAGGATGATGTCGATTACACCCTTGCTCAGCGGGCTGCGAAACTCCTCTTGAACGCGATGAGTCCCTTCTACCAAATCAAGTCATTGAAGGAATTCAATCAACGGTTTTATCCAGAGTGGATTCCGAGGTGCATCGCGTATGAAGGGTTTCGAAGCCTTCCCCGTGTTGCTTTGCTCTATTCGGCCGCCGAAGGATTTCTTACGTTGCCTTTGGTTGGGAAGTATCTGCTCCCTCATACCGTTCTCCATCCGGGCCATCCCGTGATCGGAGGAGCAGCTGGACCGACTCCGGTTGAAAGCAGCTGACATGTGCGGTCGCTTCACGAGTACAACGCCAGCATCGGCGCTTGCCGACTTTTTCGATGCTGAAACAGATCTCCCTGATGTCGAGCCGAGTTTCAATGTTGCTCCAACTACCGATGTGAACGTTGTGTTCGAAGAGGTTGCCGGTCAGAGACGGCTCGACCTTATGTTTTGGGGGCTCGTACCGAGTTGGGCCGAGAGTCCGGCCAGCGGCTCTCGCCTGATTAATGCCCGTTCCGAAACGGCAGCGTCAAAGCCCTCGTTCCGGTCGGCATTCCGGCGATCGAGGTGCATCATCCCCGTCGATGGATTCTACGAATGGGTTCAGGTGCCGGAGAGGAAGAAGAAGCAGCCGGTCTACATCAGTGCAGCGGACTCGAAACCTCTGGCGTTCGCCGGACTTTGGGAGACGTGGCGTGGTCGCGGGGGAGAGAGCGGTGAATCGTTGCGGTCGTGTTCGATTCTCACCGGGCCTCCGAATCAATTGATTGCACCGCTCCACGATCGGATGCCGATGATCCTTCCCCGAGATGAGTGGTCGAACTGGCTCGATCCTCGAAACTCCGACATTGAAGTTTTGCAAGGAATGTTGGCGCCCGCGCCGGAAGAACTACTTCGCTGGTGGCCAGTGTCGTTGCGGGTGAACATCGTGCGTGATCGCGACGCGTCGTTGGTGGAACCGGTGGAGATCGCACCCGACAGCGAGGCTGATGGTCAGGCTCGCTTGCTCTGATCGTTCAGTCCGATGCTTCGGGACCCAAGGCAGTGCGCAGTGCGTCGGCTGCAGCATCGAGTAGCGACGGATCTACCGAACTATCAGCTTTGCGAAAGTCGATGTCGGCCTCTGACGTAATGGGAAGGACATGAAGGTGCGTATGCGGCACCTCGAGTCCGGCGATGATCAGAGAGATTCGTTCAGCGGAAAACGCTTTCATCTGCGCGGCACCAATTTTGCGAGCAACGACCGCAAGGTGAGCGGTGACCTCATCAGGAAGGTCTACCCAGTGATCGATTTCGAGGCGGGGGACGACAAGGGTGTGGCCCGGGCAGATCGGAGCAATCGTGAGGAACGCAACACAGACGTCGTCGCGGTAGACGAATCGGCCAGGGAGTTCGCCATCGATGATTTTGGTGAAAAGGGTGCTCATGGACCATGGATCGTAGAGTGCAGAGCATGAGTACACCGAACGAGCTTGACGGATCGGCCGATTCAGCCGACGTCGACCGGATCGTGACCGTTCCCAACCTGATCACACTGGTTCGGCTCGCATGCTTGCCCTTCTTTGTCTGGTTGTTGTTGGGGCGAGACAATCCGCTTGCTGCGGGTGCACTCCTCGGGTTCCTCGGCGGTACTGATTGGGTTGATGGCTGGTACGCCCGTCGCTTTCATCAGGTGTCGACCTTCGGAAAGATCTTTGATCCCGTTGTCGACCGATTGCTCTTCTTTGTTTCGATCGTGGCGATCATCGCCGCCGATGCGGCGCCCCTGTGGTTCTGCCTTGCGGTTTTGTTACGTGAGGCAGTGATCGCCATCGCCACATTGGTTCTTGCATCACTTGGCGCTCAACGGATCGACGTGACGTGGGTAGGCAAGGCAGCCACGTTCGGTCTGATGTTCACGTTCCCAGCCTTCCTTTGGGCCACCGCCGACTGGCCCCTTCAGGGCGTGTTCGCCGTGCTGGCGTGGGTTTGTGCCATCCCCTCGGTCGTGGCGTCGTACTACGCCGCCGCCACGTACGTCCCCCTTGGACTTAGGGCGTTACGCGAGGGTCGGGCGGCGCGACTCGACTCAGTGTGACTACCCGCGGCACCGGCACCTGAGGCTTCGGTGGAGGTCAAGGTGATCGGGTAGCGTTCGGCCCATGCTGCTGCCCGACGATCTTCGCTATTCCTCGGATCACGAGTGGGTCCGACTTGAGAATGGTCAACTCCGGCTCGGTATCACTGACTATGCGCAGGACGCACTCGGTGATGTCGTGTACATCGAGATTCCCGAGGTTGGCCGTCAGATTGACGCGGCAGAAAAGGTCAGCGAAGTCGAATCGACCAAATCCGTGTCGGATATTTACGCACCCGTAGCCGGCACTGTTGTTGCGGTGAACGATGCGCTCGCCGATTCGCCGGAGCGCCTCAACGATGATCCTTATGGGGACGGATGGATCTGCATCATCGAACCTACCGATGCGAGTGCAGTTGACGCGCTCCTCGATGTGGATGGCTATCGGCGGTTGATCGAGGGTTCGTGATGGGTGCCGCCGAGGGATTCTGCAATAACTGCGGTCATCGCAACTCGCTCGGAGCGAATTTCTGTTCGTCGTGCGGTGCTGTACTCGAATCGCTTGCCCCCGACCACACCACGATCACCTTCCATCCTGTAACGCCGGCGGATCCGGTCGAGGGAGACGTTGCCGTTGTCGTCGAAGGGATCCCTGCCGATGCGGCGATGCTCGTGGTCCAGCGTGGATCCAAGGCCGGGAGCCGATTCGCTCTCGACAAGGACGTCGTGACTGCCGGTCGGCATCCCGACTCAGACATCTTTCTCGACGACATCACTGTGTCGCGTCGCCACGCCGAATTGCGTCGAGTTTCCGATGGCACGTGGCTTGCATGCGACACCGGTTCGTTGAACGGCACCTATCTCAATCGTGAACGGGTCGACACTGCGATCCTCAAAAGCGGCGATGAACTTCAGATCGGCAAGTTCAAGCTCGTGTTTCTTTACGGCGGAGGCGATTCGTGACAGCGCCGGCCTCCCATTCCTCCATCGGTGAGGTGCTTGCCCTTCTTCAGGCTGAGTACCCGGATGTGACCATTTCGAAAATTCGATTCCTCGAAAGCCAGGGCTTACTGAACCCGGAACGGACACCATCGGGCTACCGAAAGTTCCACGAGGAGGACATCGAACGCTTGCGGTGGATCCTCACTCAGCAGCGTGACCACTTCCTTCCATTGAAAGTGATCAAGGAACGTCTCCTCGCTGGCGATTTCGCCGAAGGTCCACCTGAGGGTGTTCTTCCGCTGGTTCGTCCGGTCGGCAGCGTCGGCATCGTGAGCAGCGTTGCGGTTGAAACTGATGTGGCCGTTCTTTCCGAGACCGTTCTCGACGGTGTCGATGACCAGTCCGTTGTTCTCGCTTCGGCGATTCACACCAAGAAGCTCACTGGCGGTTCAGTTGCTACTGCCGACATAACGTCGGCGACCAACGGTTCAGGTTCGGCGACGCCTTCATCACTGTCGGCAGAGTCGTCCTCATCCCGCAAGGAGACCCCGGCCGTCTCTTCGAAGAACACAAAGGACGCGGGTTCAAACGACAGGGCACGGGCAGTGACGAGTTTGCTCGAGGGTCCGGCAACGCCGTCGAGCGCCGATCCGGTTGCCCCTCGCGGTCGCAAGCGTCACCCCACTGGACATACAAAGGGTGAACCCACCCCGACAGTCCCCGAAGTTGACGAACCCGATCTTCCGCCGTTGACACTGACCCTCGAGGAACTGTGCGCACAGAGCGGGCTGACTCCGGGAGCAGTCGCAGAACTCGAACGGTTTGATCTGCTCAAGCCGCGATCGATGGGGCCAGTGGAGTACTACGACGATGACGCATTGACTGTGGCTCGCCTGGCCGCCGGGTTCGGGCGTTTTGGTATCGAGCCCCGACACCTCCGCATGTACAAGGTCTCGGCTGAGCGGGAAGCGGGACTCTTCGAGCAACTGATCACTCCGCTTCTGAAACAGCGCAGAGCAGCAGCGCGGGATCAGGCCGTGGAAATGCTCGAGGAACTTGCGGAATTGGCTGACGACCTCCGGGCGGTGATGGTCCGGGTGTCCCTGCAGGAGTATCTCGGCCAGTCCTGAACCTCGGTATGACTTGTCGGTCATGCCGGTAGGGTGAACCGGTGATTGAGATGGAAGTCGTCACCGTTCGGGTGGATATCCCCGGGAACTCGCCGGTACTTGTGCTGCGTGAAGTCGCGGGAGCGGGCCGTCTCGTTCCGATCTTTATTGGGCATGCCGAGGCCGGTGCCATTGGGTTTGCTCTTGATGGGGTCGTGACCCCACGGCCCATGACGCACGACTTGTTCTGCGAAGTCATCGAACATCTCGGCGCGACTGTGGAGTCGGTGGAAATCACCGCTGTTGAACAGGGCACCTTTTACGCAGAATTGGTCCTGAAGGTGGGGGAGTCAGTTTCTCGGGTCTCGGCCAGGCCCTCCGATGCGGTGGCATTGGCCCTGCGGACTCAGTGTCCGATCTGGGCCGACGACGGCGTTGTGGAGGCAGCCGGTCTGCTTCCCGACGACGAGGACGAGAACGTCGATGAGGGCGGGGACGTCGTCGAGGAATTCCGGGCATTCATTGACAATGTCAATCCTGAGGATTTCGCCTCCTAACGCTTCTTGGTCCGACCATTGACGCCGCGCGCGCCGACCGATACCGTTTGCCCTCCTTACAGCGGCGTAATTCCGCTGTTGTCATCCGAGGGGTCAGTGTCGATCCCGTTTCGTAGCGATCGAACCACGCACTATTTCCACGCACTTTTTCAGGGAGTCCTAATGGAACGCAGCACCGAGCGCGCCCTCGACCACGGTTTCAGTGGCGCAAAGGCCGCCGAGATTGTCGGCATCAGTTATCGCCAACTTGATTACTGGGCCCGCACCGATCTGGTTCGTCCGACGCTGACCGATGCAACCGGGAGCGGAAGTCGCCGTCGATATGGCTACACCGATCTTCTCGAACTCAAAGTCATCAAGAGCCTCCTCGATGCCGGAATTCGTCTAGAGAATGTCCGTGAGATCTTTACCTATCTGAGGGACATTCTCGGCCAGGAGATCACCTCAGCCAACCTCGTCATCCAAGGCTCGACGTCAGTCGTGATTCAGTCCGATGGTGAACTCATCGATCTCATTCATCGCGGGCAGGGCGTTCTGAACATCCTTCCGTTGGCCGGAGTTCGCGACGAGATGGATGCCCGCATTCGCGAACTGCGACCACTAGAGGATTCCTCAGGGATCGTTCCGGTTGATGAGTTGGTCGCGGCATTGACCGAAAGCGCCTTGAAGGTCGTCTGAAGCTGCCCGTTTCCTGCGGTGACCACAACGTGGCGAGTGAACCGGCGCTGAGAGGTGTGTACCGAAACTAGGGTCGGTCCGTGACCGATCGTCTTTCACCACTCGACTCTGACCACCGTTCCTTGGGAGCCAAAATGGTTCCGTTCGGCGGGTGGGAAATGCCCCTGTCCTATCCGGCGGGAACTCTCGCCGAGCATCGTGCCTGTCGCGAGTCGGCCGTGGTTTTCGACGTTTCGCATTTGGGAACGGTGCGCGTCACTGGACCTGATGCCTTTGCGGTCTTGCAACGCGCCTTTACCAATGACCTCGGTCGCGTAGCACCCGGTCGTGCCCAATACACCCATCTTCTGGACCCAGATGATGCCTCTGTAGTCGACGACATCATTGTTTGGTGGTGCGACCCAGAGACGTTCGATGTAATGCCGAACGCTTCCAATACCGATCGCGTCACCCGAGCAATTGCCGAGGTTGCTATGGAGAGCGATGGTGTTCTCGTCGATGCGGGCGATGTCACCTCGGAGCGAGCGATTCTCGCGGTTCAAGGTCCGCAGGCTCGCGAACTCCTTCGCTCGGTGGACGCCGAGATCGCTTCGGTCGGTCGTTTTGACGTGAGGCAGCTCTCATGGAAAGGCATCACTGTCACGGTCGCCGGAACCGGGTACACCGGCGAAGATGGCGTCGAAATTGCCGTGCCAAGTGCGCATGCATCGGAACTCTGGAATGCAATCCTCGAGGCTGGAGTTATTCCTGCTGGGCTCGGGGCTCGCGACACGCTCAGGCTCGAGGCCGGGCTTCCTCTGCACGGCCACGAACTTGGTGAAGGAATCACGTCGTTGCAGGCTGGTCTTGGTTGGGCGGTCCGCTTCGAGAAGGGTCCGTTCCGAGGAGCAGAAGCACTGGCCGCTGAGCGCGACAGGGGAGTAACACGCCGCCTGGTGGGGTTGGTCACGCCGGGACGCCGTCCGCCCCGCGAAGGATCAGCAGTCCTGCGGGACGGAGTTGTGGTGGGTGAGGTGACGAGTGGGAACTACTCGCCCCAACTTGGCCATGGCATTGCCCTTGCGTTTGTCCCGCCCGAAACTGCGATCGGGGACGAATTCGTTCTCGACGTGCGAGGCACGGACCTTGAGGCCCGAGTGGTGAAGACCCCGTTCGTCAGCTGATCAGGTTTCAGCGAAGGCTTCGATTGGTGGGCAGGAGCAGACAACGTTTCGATCGCCGTAGGCACCATCGATACGACTGACCGGTGGCCAATAACGAGCCGCTTTGTGGCCAGCAGGCCAGCCCGCGATGGATCGTGAATACGGGTGGTCCCACGAGTCAGCGGTGAGGTCGGCAGCTGTGTGCGGCGCATTGTGGAGTGGATTGTCTTCGGCCGGCCACAGTCCATCGGCGACGCTCTCAATTTCGCGACGAATGGTGATCATTGCGTCACAGAAGCGATCGATTTCGGTGAGGTTTTCGCTCTCGGTGCTCTCGACCATGAGTGTCCCGGCGACAGGGAACGACATTGTCGGAGCGTGAAAGCCGTAATCGATAAGTCGCTTGGCAACGTCGTCGACCGTGACGCCGGTGTCTTTCGTGATGGGACGAAGATCAAGAATGCACTCGTGGGCCACGAGTCCGTCTCGGCCCGTGTACAGAACGGGATATGCACCTGCAAGTCGTTTCGCGATGTAGTTGGCATTGAGGATGGCAACGTGGGTTGCTCGAGCAAGACCCTCCGGACCCATCATCGAGATATAGGCCCAAGGGATGGTGAGGATGCTCGCCGAACCGTACGGTGCTGCCGATACCGGTCCGACCAAGGGGCCGGCGACTGATTCGGATCGCTGTGGTCCAGCACTCGGAACCACCGGATGGCTCGGGAGATACGGGGCGAGGTGAGATCGAACGGCGACGGGTCCGACGCCGGGGCCACCACCGCCATGGGGAATGCAAAATGTCTTGTGAAGATTGAGGTGGCTTACGTCGGCGCCGAAGTGACCAGGACGAGCGACACCAACCAATGCGTTGAGGTTGGCTCCATCGAGATAGACCTGACCACCGGCGTCGTGCACGGCGCCACAGATCTCGCCGATGGCTTCTTCGAAGACTCCGTGAGTGGACGGGTATGTGATCATCAGCGCTGCGAGTGAGTCTGCATGAAGCTCGATTTTTGAACGCAGATCGTCGACATCTACATTGCCGTTTTCGTCGCACGCAATGACGACAACGCGCATGCCCACCATGGTGGCGCTTGCGGCATTGGTGCCGTGGGCCGAGGCTGGGATGAGACAGATATCTCGGTTGTTCTGTCCGTTTCCGAGATGCCATGCACGAATGGCAAGGAGTCCCGCGAACTCGCCTTGGGATCCGGCGTTGGGCTGCAATGAGACCGCGTCGTACCCAGTGATGTCGGCTAACCATTGTTCGAGATCAGAAATGATTCTGCGATAGCCCGCAGCATCAGCGGGATCAACGTACGGGTGCATCCGTCCGAACTGGGGCCAGGTGACTGGTTCCATTTCTGCTGCCGAGTTCAGCTTCATCGTGCACGAACCCAATGGGATCATCGCCCGGTCGAGCGCGAGATCAACGTCGGCGAGACGGCGGAGGTACCGAACCATTTCGGTTTCGCTGTGATGAGTTGTGAAGTTGGGATGACAAAGGAATTCGGTCGTACGGGCAAGTTCGGTCGGAATAGAACGACCGGCGTCAGCATCGAGATCGACGATCGAGGAATTCGAATTTCCTGCGCAACCGAGCAGCGTCGAAACGATCGCCGAGGTCGTGGTTTCATCGAACGACACTGCGATCGTTCGTTCGTCGACCTTTCGAACCTCAAGGCCGGCGGCCCGGGCGCTGTCGATGAATGCATCGGCACCGGCGGGAACCTCAACAGTAAGGGTGTCGAAGAAGGTGTTGTTTCGAACTCGCAAACCGATTTCGGTGAAACCTTTCGCGGCAGCGGCGGTGAGACGGTTGACGCGAGTGGCGATACGCGTGAGCCCCTCAGGTCCGTGCCATGCCGCGTAGAGCGCAGCCATGACCGCGAGGAGAACCTGTGCGGTGCAGATGTTGGAGGTGGCCTTTTCGCGACGGATGTGTTGCTCACGCGTTTGCAGGGCCAGTCGGTAGGCCGGTCGGCCGGCAGCGTCGATGGAAACACCGACGAGGCGACCGGGAAGGACGCGTCGGTGTTCGTCTCGAGTCGCTAGGAATCCTGCACTCGGTCCGCCAAACCCGAGCGGAACTCCGAACCGCTGCGAGGATCCCACGACGACATCGGCGCCCATCTCGCCCGGTGGAGTGATGAGGCAGCAGGCGAGGAGATCGGTGGTAACAGCGACCAAAGCTCCGGCGATATGGGCAGCGTCGATGATCGGAGCGATGTCGCGAATCGACCCGGAGGAACCGGGATGAGACAGCAACACGCCGAAGGCGTCGTCGGCAACGGCGTCAGTTGGATCGACGAGGTCGAGAATGAATCCAAGCGGCTCGGCTCGAGTCTGCAGCACGGCGATTGTCTGTGGATGCGTATCGCGATCGACAAGAAAACGATCGCCTCGCTTTCCGTTCACCCGATAGAGGAGCGTCATGGCCTCGGCCGCTGCGGTTGACTCGTCGAGCATTGATGCATTGGCGATATCCATACCCGTGAGATCGCACACCATCGTCTGGTACATCAACAGCGCTTCGAGTCGGCCCTGTGAGATTTCCGGTTGGTAGGGCGTGTACGCCGTGTACCACGCTGGATTTTCGAGGACGTTACGACGAATGACTGGCGGCGTCACACAGTCGTACCAGCCACACCCAAGAAGCGAGGTTCGGACCACATTGGTTTCGGCAATGGCACGTAGTTGCTCAAGCATCGTGGCTTCGTCGACCGCCGGAGGCACCGCGAGGGGAGTGGTGGAACGGATAGACGGAGGAACCACGGCACCAATGAGTGCTTCGAGCGAGGGCTGTCCGATGACGGCGAGCATCGCGTCGATGTCATCGGGCGATGGTCCAATATGGCGACCTACGAACTGGTCTGCACAAAGGAGTTGTTCGAGTGACGGGCGGGGATCGGTCATGGTGGCCTCGGGGGTCGCGGCGCGCACGCGCCATGGTCGGGACCCCGCTCTGTCGTGGTACCTGAGAGTTTCATCTCAATCAGACGGCGCACCGTTTGATCTCGACTTTCCCCTTCGGTGAGTCACCCGTCGGAACGGTGACTTCTCTCCAGAGTTGCCTGCACGTGCGATACATGGGCCTGAGAGTTTCCCGGGGGGTTGCTCCTTCGGCGCCACTCAGTCTCCACACGATCCCAAGGGATGACGTGGAAGCGTTGTGGACTCTCCCGCACGCGATGATCAGCGTCAGTTGTAGTTGTCAACCTAGTCGAAGAGATCTGGTTGTTCGCGCACGATGGTTTCGTGCAGCGGCTGGAATGAGAACCAACCGGCGAAGTGATGGCCGATTTGCCCGTGGGTCATTGCGGCACATTCGTCATCGATCGAGATCGGAGATCCAGCGGCCATCGCCAGGAGCTGCGCTTGGCAACTGCGCTCCATCGTGATGTACCACCATGCCGCTTCATCGACGGAATGACCAACGGTGAGGAGCCCATGGTTGCGAAGGATCGCAGCCTTCTTCATGCCGAGGCCTTCAGCGATTCGCAGACCTTCAGAGGTGTCGAGCACCACTCCGGTGTAGTCATCGAAGAGCACATGGTCGTCGTAGAACGCGCATGCGTCCTGGGTAATCGGATCGAGAAGTCGGCCGAGAGACGAGAACGCTTTCCCGTAGATCGAATGAGTGTGGGCGGCGGCAACGACATCGGGGCGAGCGGCATGCACCTGCGAGTGGATTGCGAATGCGGCTTGATTGATGGCGTAGTCGCCTTCGAGGATCTCGCCGTAGTGGTTGACGAGTATGAGATCTGAGACTCTCATGAGTCGGAAATCGATACCGATGGGATTAAGCCAGAAGCAGTCGAGGTGTTCGGGATCGCGAACGGTGATGTGTCCTGCGACTCCTTCACCGAATCCGAATTTTCCGAAGAGACGAAACGCTGCGGCCAGTCGTTCCTTTCGGTGCTGACGTTCCTCCTCGAGTGTCTCGAAGGTCGGGATGTCGTAGGGGATCGGCTTCGTCGTTCCTCGCACGACACCGAAGTTGTCTGGATCAAGACTTGCGGTCATTGCTGCCCACCATTCAGTCCAAGGGATCATCCCAGTTCGATTCACCGATCCTATGCGGGCCCTCGCTTTCGGTGAGGTCCTTGACTCTGGCGGTGTTTGCTGTTTGTCTGACTGGACAATCGAGTAGCTATCTCGTGAGGGGAAGTTCGGTGCGAATCCGACGCTGTCCCGCAACCGTGTGAGCCCACTGCTGTCGGTCCTGCCGACTGTCGTGAGCTTGAGTCGGATCACCTCACCCGAGAGCAAGGCTCACCCTCACCGTCGTGGAATGCGGTGTCGAGCCCCGGATTCCATGCGCTTCGGGCGTTGGTTCAGGGTCGGCAGCGTTCAAGCGCCGGTCGAACCCCGAAGGACACCATGCTCCCATTTCACCCACGGGTCTCGACCCGCATCCGTCGCGGAACGGTTGCGCTGGTCGTGGCTGCACTTGCACTCCTCGCAACGGCGGTGGCTCCAGCCACCGCTGTCGTCACACCATCGTCAACCCGAGCCTCGGCGTGGCTTGCTTCTCAGGTGGGACCGACGGGTGAAGTCAACATCAGCGGTTCGACACAATCTCCCGTGACGCAAACGATGTATGCCGCCCAGGGACTCGCAGCATCTGGGGAGCAGCGCGAGGCGCTCACTCGGGCGATGACCTACTTGTCGCTCGGCGCGCATGTCGAGGAGTGGGTAACCAATGACGGAAGTGGGGGAACGGTCGCCCCGGCGGGTTCGGATCTACCCGAGCGTCTCGCATCGCTCATCCTGCTGGCCACGACGACCGGTCTCAACCCACACGCCTTCGGAGTACCGGCCACCGATCTTGTCAGTCGGGCGCAGGCTCTCTACGAACTGACGGTGCCGGGTTACTACGGCTACCCGGATCCGTATTCCTCGGTTCAGGACCAATCGCTGATGGTGATCGCTTTGCAAACCGTTGGGTCGCCACCGCCCACTGCCGCCGTCGACTGGATTGTCAATCAACAGTGTTCGGGAGGATCGAATCCGGCCGACACACTCGGGGGGTGGCAGTCGTTCCGCGCTGTCGTTGGTCCCTTGATCGCCGATTGCGAATCTCCAGATCCGATCAACTACTCCGGCGTCGATACCAATTCCACGGCCTTTGCGATTCAGGCACTTGCGCTCTTCGGTCGATCCACAGAGGCGGCCTCGGGAATCGTTTTCCTCCGTACCGCCCAAGCGATTGCCGGAGACTTTGTCGGTGGTTTCCCATGGTTCACCGGGGGTGAGGTTGATGCGAACTCCACTGCACTGGTTCTCCAATCGATCGTGTCGGTAGGCCAATCTCCGAACGCATCGGCCTGGACGGTCGGTGGTTCAAACCCACTAGTGGCGCTGCAACTTTTCCAACTCGTCGCACCGGGGGCTGACGCAGGAGCGATGTTCGCTTCATGGAATCCGGGAGTCGCCGACCTCATGGCGACCTATCAGGGGATGTGGGGGCTCACCCTCACCGCATTCCCATTTCCTGTTCTCCCCAGCATCACGCCCGATCGGGCAGAGCCAAGCGTCGTGCCGACCTTCACTGGTTGAGAACTGAAGTCCGCCATTTCTCGTTCTCCATCGCTAATATTGTCACGTGACGAAATTAGCGATGGAACGGGATGGCCGAGAGCGGAACACCCAGCGGTGCCGTTGGTGTGGCCGTCCCCTCGATTCCCGTGAGGGTCCGGGCCGACCTCGGTCGTTCTGCCGGGCGGGTTGTCGTCAGCAGTCATACATGGCAAGGAAGTTGGCCAAGAGCCATGGACTCGACGATGACGACGTCATTGTCGATCGATCGACGCTCGAGGAACTGCAAGGGTTGCTCTATTGCCTCCAGGCAGCCGTCGAGGATGTCGAGCGCGACTTGTCAGCGTCAGCTACGCCAGCCGACGTCTCGGAGGCACTGGCGTGGCTTCTCGAGAATGCTGA
>JBAXGZ010000059.1:0-14047 GCA_037139155.1 Actinomycetes bacterium
TTCACAGACTCTGATCAGAGCCACTTCTTCCGTCGGAAATAGAAATAGAGCATGCTCGTCGTCACGAGCATCAGGCCAAGGGCCCCGTAGTACCCGAAGCGCCAATGCAGTTCGGGCATGTCGGTGAAATTCATTCCGTAGATGCCGGCAATCAACGTCGCCACGATCAGGATCGCGCCCCAAGACGTCATTTTCTTCATGACTTCGTTCATGCGATTCGACGTAAGCGCAAGACTCGCGTCGACGACATTTCCCATGAGTTCACGCTGCGTGTCGATCTGATCGATCACCCGTAAGAGATGATCGAAGACATCCTCAAAATACAGAATCTCGGATTCATCGATCCACGGCACCTCTCGACGCAACAGCGAAAGCAGTACATCGCGAAGCGGCACGACACGCCGACGGAATGTGATGAGCGACCGACGGAGTTTGAGTAGATCTTCCTGCAGTGACCCATCCGGAGGAGGGCCCGAGTCGAAGAGTATGTCTTCAATTACCTCGAGTTGATCCTCAACCTCGTCAGCCTCGCCGAAATAACCGTCCACGAGTTCGTCGAGGAGGCAATAGAGAAGAAAGCCGACTCCATTATCGATCGTCCTGATTTTTTCATATCGACGAGTGACGCGCTCGATCGGGAAGGTTTCGCCATGAGCATTCGATTCCCGGATTGTCACCAACCAGTTTGGTCCGATGAAGAAATCGACCTCGCACATGTCTCCATCCGCCGCACGCGCGTAAGCGACGAGAAAGGCATGGTTGGGATACCGATCGAGTTTCGCCCGTTGTCCATGCTTGCGAACATCCTCCACAGCGAGTTCGTGAAGATTCATCGCTCCTGCGAGGTCATCAAGATCAGCATCATCCGGACCGATGAGATCGATCCACACGAGATTTGAAGGTTCCGCCACCGCAGATGCAATTGCCTCGACGCCGCGTTCGGTCCATGAGGACGCTTCGTTGTAAACGAGAGCATTCACCACGACGCGTCGACCTCTGCTCGTTCGCTCGATACCGCGGCGTCGCGCTCGGAATCGGTAAGGCCGTGATACCGCCGTTCCCATCTACTTGCGAACCGCTGAGCGCCCCATGCCAGTGCGATCACCAGCACCACCACACCTAGCCCACGCAAGTGTTGGTAACCGCTCCCCAATGTGCCCATAGAAACCACAGAGGTCGGCCACACGAACCAACTGGCCGCAATGCAGACGACCAAATACGAAGGTCGATAACGTCCGAGACCGCACGCCGCGAGCAGGGCGAAGCCAGTCACGAGATACCAAGGCCAGATGACCGGCCCGAGCAGCACGTAGGCCACGAGCATGACCCCGGTTGCCTTGATGAAACCAACCCGCGGACTCCGCATCAGCATGACGAACGCAACGATCGCGGTGGCGAGAAGCCCAAGCGCCCGAACGCCCGAAGCAAGGAGTTGACCGTCGACATGGAGTCCGATCCCGTTCAGAATCTCGGAAATGCTGAAACCAATTTTTGTCGTCGGCGAATAGGTGTCATTCACTGTGCCTGTGCTTCGAAGCGCAGTTATCCAACCCGGACCTAAGCCGACCGCAACGCAACCCACGACGATCGCAGCTGTCGCCGATGCGACGACCGCCAACGTCGTCACGACTCGTTCCTTCCATGTCGCGACAGCACCCCGCCAGCACCAACCGAGATAGACCAAACCGACAGCAGCCGGAAGTTTCACCGCCGTCGCCGCGGCAAGAAGCCCGACCGCCAACTTCTTCCGGTCCCGTTGCGCGGCAGCGAGTCCGAGCGCAAGCAATCCGAACATCAACGCATCGTTATGAACTCCACCAATGACGTGGAGGATCATGATCGGGTTACCAATACCGATGGCGATGGCAACGGCCGGGGAGAGTCCATTTCGCGCGGCGATCAATCCGACTCCGATCGCCGCCATGATGACGCCGAGCCACACGACTACGCGGTAAAGAGAAATCGCAGTCACTTGGTCATGGCCAGCGAGTTCGACCGCTGATCGTGCTGCGAACACTGCGACCGGTCCGTAGGGAGCCGGTGCTCTTCGCCAGACCGGATCGGCCCCCGACAAGAAATCATTACGTCCAAGCTCCACAGGACCGACCGAACTGGGATCGATCCCTCGGCTCGCCATCTCTCCCTGCGCGACATAGCTGTAGACATCATTGGAAAGCAGCGGCGGTCCGAGCGTCACGGGAATCGCCCAAAGGACAATGACGGCACCGACGACGATGACGGCGCGTCGGGGATCGGCAATCCGTCCGGCTCGACTTACGAGTCCAAGCCAACCGAGAGCAATGAAAATTAGACCGATGAGGAAACAGACAGTGGACTGCGTGGCATCGCCCGGATGAGCGATCCCCGGCAGCGTCAAGCGCCACGTAGGCACAGCAAGGCGCCATTCCGGAGCAGATGCGGAAATAATCGTTGCGCCGATCAGTCCGCTGACGGCGCTCGCCGCCGTTATCCCCCAGCGCGAGCCATCTGATGGCTCAGGCTGCCAGTGCGATTCCTCGCGTTCCCGATCGAGTTCAGCCTCGGATGGGCCTTCAAGAAGCCTTCGGCCACGCTCGGCCAACCGGCGGAGATCTGGAGAACTAGCGACCGCAGTACGGACACGTTCCAAGGTCGAGGGCACCCAACCACGCTAGTAGCGCGGCGAACGTTTGGAAGGTCTACCCAAGGTGGAGATCGAGAGCCTCAAGCAAGGGGCGTGACGGATTTCCCCATCCGGCTTCGTAGCCGACCATGTTCCGAAGGGTCTCGGCACTCCACCGGTCTTCGAGGATCTCGATCATGTCCGCGTCGACCATTGCCGGGTGCCGCACTCCACAGGCCCAACTCAAGCGCTCAAGTTCGAACCGCACACCAGCGATGTAGTTCCCACACCGAACACCCTTGTCGGTGGGATCGAGCCCGCGTGTCAACCACCGCTTCTGAGTTGCCACTCCGGTCGGACAACGGTCGGTATGACAGCGCTGGGCCTGGATGCAACCGATCGAAAAGAGTGCCGTTCGCCCGGCATTGACCATGTCGCAACCCAACGCGAATGCCGTGAACGCCGACTCGGGAAGTCCCAGTTTTCCTGAACCGATAAAGACGACATCATCAGTGATCCCGGCCTCGGCGAATGCTCGATACACGCGAGTGAATCCCCAACGGAACGGAAGCGAGACGTGATCGCTGAACACAAGAGGTGCGGCTCCGGTGCCGCCCTCGCCGCCATCGATCGTGACGAAATCCGGGCCGCGACCCGTAGCTGCCATCAGGTTGGCCAATTCGTTCCAGAACTCGCCTTGTCCGACCGCTGATTTGATCCCCACGGGAAGGCCAGTTGCATCTGCGAGTTCCTCAACGAAGTCCACGAGGCTCGCCACGTCAGTGAACGCAGTGTGGGCCGCCGGACTCTTGCACGCCACACCTGCGGGAACTCCACGGATCGCTGCGATCTCCGGTGTCACCTTGTTCGCAGGAAGCAAGCCACCCATCCCGGGTTTGGCGCCCTGGCTGAGTTTGATTTCGATCGCCCGTACCGGGGCCGACTGAACCTGAGCGACCGCCCGTTCCAAACTGAACGAGCCGTCGTCGTTTCGGCATCCGAAGTATCCGGTGCCGATCTGCCAGACGAGGTCGGCACCATGGAGATGATGGACAGTGATACCGCCTTCGCCAGTGGTGTGCAATGCGCCCGCCATCGCACACCCACGATCGAGAGCTTCGATCGCTACCCCGCTCAGCGAACCAAAACTCATTCCCGAAACGTTGACGATCGACTGCGGCCGGAACGCGAGTCGGCGACCATGCGAACCGCCAAGGACCTTTACGCAAGGAAGAGGTCGGGAGGGATCGGGATGGTTCGGAGCACCTTTGGGACCCTCAAGCGGAAACATCGACTGCTTGAAGATGGCGTAGTTACGAGACTGCTCAAGGTCATTGTCCGTTCCGAAACCGAAGTACGAGTTCACTTGCTTGGCTGTCGAATAGACCCAACGACGATCGTCACGACTGAACGGGCGCTCCTGGTTGTTGTCGGTGACGATGTATTGACGGAGTTCGGGGCCGACTGCTTCGAGCATGTAGCGGAAGTGCCCAACGATGGGAAAGTTACGGAGAATCGCATGCTTGCGCTGGCACATGTCGTAAATGGCAAGAATCACCAGCAATGCGACGGTGACTGCGAGCACCCCAAGTACGACTGTCCACGCCATGGTCCAAGCCTAGGGCGTTCCCCGAACCGATCATCGTTGCGTACAGATCACGAGAGCGCCCTGCACCTCCGAGCGATCTTCTTTCGCACGATTCAAATGAGCGCGAGCACTAACCCCATCTGGCCGAGGTGATAAGTCGTCATCACCACGAGACGACTGCGGGGAAAATCAGAAATGAACCTCGTCCACCCCAATACCGAATCGCTTGCACCAAAGAGCACTGCGCCGACGATGGCGAAGAAGCGTCCCGTCCCGAACGCCGATGCAACCATCAATGAGATGACGACCATGTAGGCAGTAACTGGTCCGGCCAGTGCCTTGTCTGTCGATGCTGCACCTTGAACAATCCGGCGACCGACGAGAAGCGCGACGATCACCATCACCGCCAGACCGAGAACGATGCCAAGCGGAGAAACGCCGAGCGACAGCAACCCAATGACGTAAAAGACATGGGCGACGAGGAACGCAGCAAGTCCCGGCACGAACAGATCGGTCGGCAACATCAAACAGATATCGCCAACCATCGAAAGCACGAGTCCGATGAGAAGCATCACTCGGGCGAAATCAGAAGTCGGGTTGAGGGCGAGAACTACGGCGATGAGGAGCACCATCACCAGTGGTTTGAGGAAGTATTCCGCCAGTCGTTGAGAGTTTGCGACGGCGAGCCAGTCGCAAACTGCGGCAACCGCGGTGAGCGACAGGAGAACAAACGCTGCTGCAGTCATCGGCGCTGCTCAATCATCGGCGCTGCTCAATCGTCGATGGCTCACGGTGCATCAAGTCGCGGAAGCACTAACGCGACGCTGTCGGGGCAGACCAGTCGGTCGACCAACCATTCGCGCACATCACCAGTGGGCACCCAGAGCGCCTCAGCGATTTCGTCGTCGGCGAATTCAAACGGTCCATCGGTTCGCGCCTGATAAATCCGCGCCACTTCGCGAACATCGTCGTCCTCGTAGGACCCTTCGCCCAGAT
Source organism: Actinomycetes bacterium (assembly GCA_037139155.1). GTDB lineage: Bacteria > Actinomycetota > Acidimicrobiia > Acidimicrobiales > Acidimicrobilacustridaceae > Acidimicrobilacustris. The sequence goes on from JBAXGZ010000059.1 coordinate 5,187, forward strand.
AGGCCAGCTCAGCGGTGATTCCGAGTTCCTCGGCCAGCTCACGCGCTGCGGCGAGTTCCCACGCTTCGCCCGCACCCACAACGCCACTCACCGCAATATCCCACGCGTCTGGCCAGAGGTCTTTCCACGATGCCCGCCGATGAACGAGAAGTTCGTCGGCGTCGTTTCGAATTACGACGAAGACAGATCGATGGAGGAGGTTGCGCTCTCGCATTTCCGCGCGGGTCACTTCGCCGATGATCTGTCCCATCTCGTCGAGTTCATCGACCAGTTCTTCTCCCGCACTTCCATCGGCCATCAGAGAGACGCTGCCCGCTCGCGTGCTTCGGCGAACGTCGCGCGGTCCTCAAGTAGTGCACGGAGTTGGATGACATGACGAGGACGGTTCATTCCGAGCACACCAGTGAGTCGGTCGCCGCTGCCGTACAAAGCAACGAAACGGAATTCCTCGGTACTGCCGTGCACAACGACGCACTCGTCAGTGGGCATGGGTCGACCAGCAAGCTGAATTTTCCTGTCGTACTGATCGCTCCAGAACCACGGCACCGGATCGAAGATCGCTGGTGGCTCTCCAGAAGCATCGGCAAGAAGCCGGCGCGCGGCGGCTTCACCCCCGGCGATGGCGGTCTCCCAATGCTCGACCCGAAGCATGCGGCCGAACCGTTCGCTGGGGTACCGAGCGATATCGCCCGCGGCCACAACACCAGGCGCGGCAAGAAGTGTGTTGTCGCAGACGACTCCATCGTCGATGGTGAGAGCCGATCCCTCGAGCCAACCAGTGTTGACCGTTACCCCGATACCAACGACGACGACCTCGGCAGCGACACGGGTGCCGTCGGAAAGGGCTACCGCGACAACCCGTTCGGTTCCGTTCACGGTTGCGGTCTCGATCTCGAGCACTCCGGTGCTCAGGCGTACATCGACCCCATTTTCGATATGCACCTGCGCACAAACTGCGCCCATCTCGGCGCCGAGGACTCGCTCGAGCGGCAAAGGCAGTGCTTCGACAAGCGTCACGTCAATTCCGCGTTTGCGACAACTCGACGCGACTTCAGCTCCGATGAAACCAGCACCGATGACCACCACACGAGATGGTCCGGCCTCAAGTTCGTCTCGCAACGCCAAACTGTCGGCCAGCGTCCTCACAACATGAACGCCGGCGATACCGGCCGAGTCAGGCAACCGCCGGGCCGCGGCACCAGTCGCGATCACCATCGTGTCGAATGATTGGCGGTTGACCGAACCATCTGGTCCTTCAATCGTCAATTCTCGAGCGACCAGATCGACTGCTTTCGCTCGTGTTCCGAGCCGCAGGTCAAGACCCAGATCCTCCTTGGCCGCGGGGAGCAGGATCTTCTCTGGTTCCCATTCGCCAGTGAGAATCTGCTTCGACAGCGGAGGGCGGTCGTAGGGACGATCCGGATCGGCATCGAGCACAACAATCGAACCGGTGTGGCCCCCGAGACGGAGCGTCCGGGCGGCATTGATGCCCGCAAGCGAGGCGCCAACGATGACGGTAGAGGAGTTCATAGAGAGATCTGCTGCCACGACGACATCAACGCCGCCGTTCGAGCATCAGTCCTCGACGATCGAGATCGCCTGCTTGGGGCAACGCTGCACGGACTCTTCGACCTTGGCGCGCATCGACTCGGGCGGGTTCTCGTCGAGAACATAAAGGAAGTCGTCGTCACGGACCTCAAAAATTTCAGGGGCAATGCCCATACATACGGCGTTGCTCTCACAGAGATCGAAATCGACCACGATTCGCATGACAGTCCCCTTTTCGGAGTGATGAGTGCATGAATGCTCGGGAGCAGAAACTTCCGACTCGCCATCTTGCCCCATCTACCGAGTCCGGGGCGACGAGAGGCCCGATTCATGACAAATTGGTGACATGACAGAAATTGCTCCCCTCGCAGGAGTCCGAATCATCGAGGCCTCGATGCTCGGACCCGCCGCCGTTACGACCAACCTCGCCGAACTTGGCGCCGACGTCATCAAGGTAGAAGCCCCCGGTGGTGATTACGGCCGGCAAATGACGTGGCCGATTGTCGAGGACACCTCCCTGCTCTTCCTGCACTGCAACCGAGGAAAGCGGTCAATCGTCCTCGATCTCCGAACCGAGGAAGGTGTGCAGGCGTTCAAGGAACTCGCCGCCGACGCCGACGTCGTCGTCGAAGCCATGCGTCCTGGTGCGCTCGCCCGTCGGGGACTTGGTTACGAGGACCTCAAGGCAATCAATCCCAAGATCGTGTTCATGACCATCAGTGGCTACGGCATGACCGGCCCCTATCGGGACCTTCCCAGCCACGGCATCGCCTATGACACTTGGGCCGGCATCATCGAACCTGCCTACGACGAAGAGGGCTACTGCTATATCCCTCCGCATATTTCCATCGGCATCAATGCCGGCCCCATGTTCGGCGCACTGGGCATCCTCGCCGGCATCATCAAGGCTCGTGCGACCGGCGAGGGCTGCTACATGGAAATCGCCCAGTCCGACGCGGCCGCTGCATTCGACTGGTACCGAAGCGAGTCGTTCAAGGCCTACGAGCGTCCCCAATCAGAGGTGACTGGCAACAAGGCCGACAACTACGAACGTCGCGCTCCTGGCACTGCGGGCATGAAGGAGGGCGTGCGCTATCAGATGTACGAAACCTCCGATGGCCACATTCTCTTCATGGCCTCCGAGCAGGAGTTCTGGAAGAACTTCTGCAAGGGAATCGGCCGTGATGATCTCTTTGAACAATTCCCCGGGTCCAAGTACGCCGATCACGCCCGTGGCAACCGCGAACTGCTTGCCGAACTCACCACCATCTTCAGGACGAAGACCTCACAAGAATGGATGGACTTCGGCGGGGAATGGAACACGCCGCTTGCTCCGGTGAACACCCCGTCGAGCATGCAAAATGACCCACAGTTCCAGGATCGGATGCCCTGGATCCCCAAGGAAATCCTTGGTGCCGACATGCTCCCGAATCCAGTGAAGATCATCGGTGGAGAGCTCCCCATTCCCCGAAAGGCCCCGGAATGTGGCCAGCACAGCGACGAGATCCTCAGTGAGGTGCTCGGTTACGACGCTGCTCGTATCGCCGAGCTCCACGAAAAGGGTGTACTCGGCTGAGTCCCACTGATGAACTCGTCCCGCCGCCTCCCGACGAGGAGGCGGGAGTATCGCCGGCGCGTCATGTCTCGCGTCTGCGCATTCTCGGTCGCGTGGTGTTCCTCGCGATCATGGCGCTCGCGTTCTACGGACTCGCCCCGCAACTTCTTGATATGTGGGACCAAGTCCCACAGCTTCGAACAGTCAGTATCTACTGGTTCGTCGCCGTCTTGTTGTGCGAAATCGGTTCGTACGCGTGCGCATGGAAACTCACCCGAGTCGCCCTCCCGTCGGTGTCATGGTTTGTTGCGGCGACCTCGCAACTAACGTCCAACGCAGTTGCCAAAGTTGTGCCCGGCGGCGCAGCGATCGGAGCTGCTACCGGGTTCCGCATGTTGTCGGTCTCCGGCGTTGAGCGGGGTTCTGCCGGAGCCGCGCTCACCGCGACATCAATTATTTCGAACGGCGTGCTCCTTTGCCTGCCGATGGTTGCTCTTGTGCTGTCAATCCTTGGTGCGCCGATTCCCGACGGCATGATCCATGTCGCATGGGGCGGCGCTGTACTCGCTGTTGCTCTTTTCGCGTTCACGTTCTCGCTCGTTCGCTTCGATCGACCAATCCATGCGTTCGGCAAATTCATCGCCACCATCGGGGGCTGGATCAACGCTCGGCTGGGACGCTCCGGAGGGCCGTCAGTCGAGGGAATTATCCGCCAACGCGATCTCATGGTGAGCAGCCTCGGCGCCCGCTGGCGGTCGGCGCTTCTCGCCGCCGTCGGCAACTGGCTCCTCGACTATTTCGCGTTGGTATGCGCATTGAAGGCGTGTGGGGTCGACCCACGAATGAGCTTGGTGCTGCTCGCCTACGCCGTCGCCGCTGTACTCGGGATGATTCCGATTACCCCGGGTGGTGTCGGTTTTGTCGAGGCTGGTCTCACCGCGATGCTCGTCTTGTCAGGGGTCCCAGGCGAACAGGCGCTATTGGCCACCCTCGCCTACCGAATCGCCTCCTACTGGCTTCCCCTTCCTGCCGGCCTCGGCGCCCACTTCCTTTTCAAGCATCGCTACGGCAAAGAACCGGCATCGATCGACATCGACAACACGATCGGTTCGCGCGACCAGATCTGAACGATCCGGGAAAAATTGCTCACACTTCGTCGCAATCTGCCGACAGAACAGGAGAGGGCACGAACGATGATCCCCCGATGGCAGCGTGAGCAAACGACTGAACGCCACTCCGCCATGTCCTAGATTCGACCCGTCCATCATCTGTGAGGAGCGACGGCAATCATGGGATTCCCCAATGACATCAAGATCATCGAAACCTTCGTCGGCATGCCCAGCCGCAACCGCAGAGAGGTCTACAAGTTTCTCGCACCCCATCTGCGCGATCAGGAATCGAAAGACTTCCGCTTCCCCGCTCAGTACATGTTCAAAGACGTTCCGCCCGACACCGATGAAGGCGTCGATCCTGTTGCGCTTGTCCTCGACAATCTTGATCGACACAACATCGAAAAGGCCATGCTTGGGTACAACCCAAACAACCCTGACTGCATTCGGGCCCTCGAAGAACACCCCGACCGCTTCTTCACCTGCTTCGAATTCGATCCGACCGATGTCATGCCGGCCATCGAGAGCATTCGCGAGGTTCATGCCAGTGGTGTGAACCTGCGAGCGATCAGCACGTTCCCCGCCGGATACCGCACACCGCTCAATGACAAGAAGATGTACCCGTTCTACGCGCTGGCGTGCGAACTCGATCTGCCCGTCTTTGTCTGCGTGGGTATTCCCGGACCACGCGTCCCGTTCGCCCCGCAGCATGTCGAATTGATCGACGAGGTCATGTACGACTTCCCCGATCTCACATTCGTCATGCGCCATGGTGCCGAGCCGTGGACGGAGCTTGCAATGAAGCTCATGCTCAAGTGGCCGAATCTCTACTACTCGACATCAGCATTCGCGCCCAAGCATTATCCCAAGGCGATCATCGAGTACGCGAACAGCCGCGGCGCCGACAAAGTCATGTACGCCGGCTACTTCCCCGCCGGTCTGAGCTACGACCGAATCTTCGAAGAACTCCCGAAGGTTCCGTTCAAAGATGACGTTTGGCCGAAGTTCCTGCGCGAGAACGCGATGAAGGTCCTGAAGCTCTAAGCCTTCAGGATGTCCTTCCACGGAAGGTCCTTGTCGGGCTGCATCTCGCGCGGAAGCCCCAGAGCTCGCTCGGCGATCATGTTGCGGTGGACCTCATTGGTTCCGCCACCGATCCGCGATCCGAACTGACCCATGTGCGCCGATTGCCAGAAGCCGTTCTGCGGAGCATCGACCTTGGCGAGCATTCCGTCTGCACCTTCGATCTCAAGCGCGAGGTCGTAGCGCTTTTCGGCAGCTTGGACCATGAAGTTCTTCATGACCGACGGATCGGGCGGATTGCCCCGTCCGTTCAAGATGAATGACTGCATCCGCAGGCCAAGAAGTTGCAGCATTCGTTCGCGGGCGTAGGCGTCTGCCAATCGCGTGCGGATCTCGGGTTCTTCGGTTCGGCCGTAGTGACGCGCAAGCGCCAGCACACCTTCGAATCCGTTTGAGCCTCCTGCACCGGAGCCGATCATTCCCGCTTCGCTGCTGAGCACAGTGCGGGTAACTGACCAACCTTCGTTGATTTCGCCCACGACATTCTCGACCGGAATGACGACGTCGTTAAAGAACACCTCGTTGAAGTGAGCCTGACCCGTTGCCTGCACCAGTGGTCGGACTTCGATGCCCGGAGTCGCCATGTCGACGAGAAGAAACGTGACGCCCTTGTGCTTCGGAGCATCAGGATCGGAACGGGCAACGAGGATGCCCCAGTCGGCGAACTGAGCCTGAGTGTTCCAGACCTTTTGCCCGTTCACGATGAATGAGTCACCGTCACGAACCGCGCGGGTCGCGAGAGCGGCGAGATCGGACCCGGCACCGGGTTCGGAGAACAACTGACACCAGTTCACCGAGCCGTCGAGCAGACCGGGAAGGAAGCGCTGCTGCTGCTCGGGAGTTCCGTGACGCATGATCGGTGGTCCCACAAGGGATTGCACGGCGCCGATGAACCCGGCCGTGACGTCGTACTTTGCCGCCTCCTGACCGAACAACACGGCGACGGCGGCGCTGGCGCCGCGCCCGCCAAAGGCCTTGGGCCAGGTGATACCTGCCCATCCATTTTCGAAGAGGACCTTCTGCCAAGCCCGACAACGTTCCATGTACGCCCGAGCCGCTTCTTCAGAATCATTGACTGGCCCTCGAGACCAATCTGATTCCGTTCCGGTCTTGAGTGTGGCATTGGCATCGAGAAACGCCCGGATCTCAGCCCGGATCTCTGCCTCTTCGGGGGACTCGTCAAAGTTCACGACGGCGACTCTAGATGCGGCGGCACAGCACCGTTGCACGGGAGCGGCACCAATCGGGTCCTAGTCTCCAATCGATGCATCCGGACCCAACACGCCCCGCTACGCGCCACCACCCGCGGGCCCGTACTCGCCGCCGATGGCTCGCGCTCGCCATCGTCGCAGGGGCGCTGATGCTCATCGGTGGATGCTCGGGGGGATCATCATCGAACGCCGATCAGGACTCCACCTCCACCACCGTTCCCGGCGCACCCGAGACCCCCACCTACGTCGATCCGGCGATTCCCATCTCATCTCCAGTGGGTCGGGAATTCGCGATCATGCTTCCTGCTGATCCCGGCTCGGGTTGGCGGTGGATCCTTTCGCCGATCGACAACAACAAACTCATTGCATTGGGTTCACGTTTCAGCGATGACGCCCAACTGCTCGCTAAAGCCGACACGGCCACAACAACGACAACTCAAGCGACGACAACGACGGTGGCTGCCGCAGCAACGGACTCCCCGACCGCTACGTCTGTTCCCGCAGTTCTTCCCCTTGTCCAGATCATTTCCTTCGCCGGGCGCTCGATCGGCGCTACAGCAGTCACGTTCCAGTACTCGCAGATCGCTGGCGTGCCTGAAGCCAAGAACCGAGTAGTCACGTTTTCGATCCAGATCGTTCCGAATCCAACGCCACCGACGTTGCGCTAGAGAGCCCCTTCACGGAAGGTGACTGAAGACGAGGTGAACACGACCATTGTCGCGTTCTTCAGACCTCACTCTTCTTCGGGAAGCTTGATGCGTTCGGCTTCGAGTCGAGCCCGATCGTCGTCGAGTACGAATCCCGGAGCAACCCCGTCGTCGTAATCGAGTGGGCGCATTGCCAAATCAATCGCGCTCCAAAGCGTGCGCGAATAAGGGAAAAAGAGGAACGGAACGGCCAACGCCGCAAATGCAGTTGCGCCACCAATGATCCACATGGGCGGCTCAGGCCACGTTGCGGCGACCCCGATGAAGAGAATCAAGACCACAGCCAACTGGACGACGCAGATATTGAGGAACCACGAGCCGAGCCAATGTCCGGGCAATCGACCGAAAACCAATCCGCATCGAGGACACTCTGGAACCATCCGCACCCAAAGACGGAAGAGTCCTCGTTGACTGCAAATAGGACACCGGCGTCTTGCGGCACGACGCATCAGGGTTCCGGCAGGCACGGTCACCCGCCCATTGTGCTGCGATTCGACTGCCAACACCTGACCCGGAGCGATACCCTCGAATTTGTGAGTGAACGCGAAGCCATCGAAGAAATTTCCGATCTCTTCCTGTTCCTCGCCAACCACGATTTCGCGGGGTACAGCCCCATTTATGAACGGCTTGCGCGCTCAATTTCAACAAATCACCAAGTCCTCGAGTTTGTGCTCCAGTCGGCGAGCCCCAACACCCGCCGCGGCCGTGTTCCCGTGCTTTTCTTCGCAGCGACGCATGACCGGATTCTTGCGAATCCCTCATTCGAGATTTCGAAGATCTACCGCGGCGAATTCGATGCCGATCCGCTGCCACCTTTTCTCGAACTTCTTGAACGTGAACGCGAGGCAATCGTTCAGAACATGTGCACTCGATCAGTCCAGACGAATGAAGTCGGACGAAGCGCTGCCATTGCTCTTGGACTCGCAGCGGTTGAGCACAACGATCAAAACATTGTGCTGGTCGAACTCGGCCCCAGCGCTGGACTCAACCTCTTTGTCGATCACTGGCATATCGACTATGTCCGCGACGACTGCATCGTGCGCACGATCGGCCCCGCCAACTCGCCAGTGCAACTCACGTGTGAACTTCGCGGCGACCTCACACCTCCCGCAACACCCATGGGCACCATTGACCAGCGAACTGGGGTTGATCCTGCCCCTATCGACGCGTCGAACGCAGAACAATCGCGTTGGCTTCAAGCCTGTGTATGGCCCGGCATCCCTGATCGCCCCGAACGTCTCGCTGCCGCTCTTTCGGTGGTATCTCAACATCCACCGTCACTTTTGAAAGGCGATGCTGTCGACGATCTCGCGCCTCTTGTCGCAGCGCTACCTCGCAGCGTCTTTCCGGTCGTACTTTCCACCTGGGCCCTTGCCTATGTTTCGGCCGAGGGACGTGAGCGAATCCTGTCTGGACTCGACGCACTCGGGCGCACTCGCGACCTCGCCATCATCACGTTGGAAGAGCCCCGGTTCACGCCGTGGATCGAAACGCCGAATGAACTTGTTGCGGAGTACTACGAGATCGGCGATGGCACCCCGACCGTGCTCGGCATTCGGCAATGGATCAACGGTGAATGCTTCACAAATGTTCTCGCACTGTGCCACCCTCATGTGCGCTGGATGCGCTGGCTCGACGAAGGAACACT
>JBAXGZ010000060.1:0-13950 GCA_037139155.1 Actinomycetes bacterium
ATCAAGGGGTGGGCGAACGTTCGATCGTTCCGTTGATGAAGGCGGTTTCCGAACGAGTAGATCGCGTTCGCCTTCTGTATCTCTATCCGTCCGACCTCACCGACGAACTGGTCGACGCAATTTGTACCAGCGGAGTTCCGTACTTCGATCTCTCGCTGCAGCATGTGTCGCCACCGTTGCTGCGAGCGATGAAGCGTTGGGGCGACGGAAATCGTTTCGCGCAGCGCATCGATTCCATCCGCCAACGTGAACCGAATGCCGCGTTCCGTTCCAACTTCATCGTGGGTTATCCGGGTGAGACCGAGGATGACCACGATCGTCTCTTGGAGTTCGTCGAGCAGGTTCGGCTCGACTGGTGCGGATTCTTTCCGTTCTCGCTCGAAGAGGGCACTCACGCTGCCACTCTCGACCATCAGGTGCCCGAGGGCCTGATGCACGAACGTCTCGCTGAACTCACCGAACTTCAGGATCGGATTACCGCTGCAAAACGTGACGAAATGATTGGGTCGGTGGTCGAAGTCCTCGTGGATAGTCCCGGAATCGGTCGAACATGGAAAGAGGCCCCGGAAATCGACGGCATCGTCATGGTCGCTCCCGGACTCGAAGTGGGTACGTTCGCGACGGTGAGCATCGTTGATGCGCTTGGGCCCGACCTCGTCGCCGAAGGATCGATGCCGGCCGAGGGGAGTGAGTTGTGAGCGATCCGTCCTACGGACCTTCGGCCATCGCCACACCGGCCAACTACGTCACGATGCTGCGCATCTTGGTGTCGCCGCTTCTCTTCGCCATGATCAGCCACAAGCCCAGTGGGTGGCTCGTGTGGGGACTCTGGACGGCGCTGGCACTTACCGACGGCGTCGACGGCTGGATCGCCCGTCGTCACGGCGCCACCCGCAGTGGGGCGTTCCTCGATCCGTTGGCCGACAAAGTGCTCGTGCTTGGTGCGCTTTTCTCGTTAGTTGCCGTCGACCGTTTTCCGGTCTGGCCCGTAGTCATCATCGCCGTACGCGAATTCTTCATCAGCGTCTATCGCATGTGGTGGGGACGTCGCGGTTTGGCGATGCCGGCGCGGCGCTCGGCGAAACTCAAGACATTGGTGCAGTCACTGGCGGTGGGTGCAGTGCTCCTTCCGCTCACGACTGACTACATCTGGCTTGGTGACGGATTGTTGTACCTCGCAACGTTCCTTGCTGTCTTCAGCGCCATTCAGTATGTATGGGACGGAAGTCGCGCGGCGACCACGATGGAAGTCAAAGACGTCGCTGGAAATCGCGACACGTAATCGTCTACGCCGCGGCCATCATGCTGCTCGTCGTTCCGACGTCGGCCGCGCACTCCCGTGGTCTTCCTGTCGAGGCGGTCGATGAACATCATCTGATCGAACGGGCTGCACTCCTCGCGCTCATCATGATGGGCGAGGGGTTCGTCGGGATCTTTGGTGGTTTGTCGGTGATAGGGCTTCTCGGCATGCGGGAGCCCAAGGGAAAGCTTTTCGCCCTTCGGCTGGGGACGGTAGTCCTGGTTGGGATCGGGGCGTTCGTGACATGGAATGTTCGGTGGGTGAGCGCGCAGGAGTTCGTCTATTTCATCGCTGCACTCGCTGTGATCCACACCGTGATTGATGAACTGATCCAGCCCAGCACATGGGTTGTCGGTCATGGCGACATGATCGATGATGATCCTCTCAACATCAGTCGGGTCGAGGCAGTTCCGCACCCGCAGTGAGAGTTCGCTAGGCGGACCTTCCGACGATGGCCACGACCTACCATCTGCAGTCATGGGTGGAGGCAAGACGTCTGATCATCACGATGCTCACGCGCCGCCGGTGGGCTTCCTTGAACTCTTCTACGACCTGATCTTCGTTGCCTCGACGATGGTCCTCTCAAACGAATTCGCCAGGTATCCGACCTGGTCTGCCGCCCGCAATTGCGGACTCATGTTTGTGCTGCTTTGGCTGTTGTGGTTTCACACCACCGTGCTCATGAATGTCGAGCGACGCGATGATCTTGGTCAACGGGGCTTGGTCTTTGCTCAGATGTTTCTCATTTTCGTGACGACTCTCGTGTTCATTCAAAAAGACTCGACCGCAGATCTTGTGGGCGCGATCTATCTCGTCGCGGTCCTGCTTGTGGCCTACGCCCACCACCGACTCATTGATCTACCTGATCCCGTCGGACCGTGGGCGAGATCACGCCGCAACCGACTCGTGCTTGCCGGTTTGGTCATGCTTCTTGGCATCATCGTGCCCGATGGTCCGGACTGGATTCTCTTCGCCATCGCCATCCTTCTCCTTGTCGTTCCGACCTCGTTTCGCGCGCAGGAGGGGCGTCCGGTTCCAGTGGTTGATGCCCACCACTTGTCAGAGCGCGCTGCGCTCCTCACCCTCATCGTGATGGGCGAATCATTCGTGAAGTCGGCACTCGTGATCTCTGGTGGTGCTATCGAGGTCTATGACGTCATTGCGCTGGTGGTGTTGTTTGTCATCCTCTTCGGGTTGTTCTCTTCCTATTTCGACGATGTCCCCGAGGCGGGCATCCGACCGGGGGCGTTCTCGGGGGAGGCGTGGTTGCTGGCCCACCTCGTCGTGCAGTTGGCGATCGTGGCATTGGCCGTCGGTGTGTCGAAGTACCTACAACTCGGTGATTCCTCGGTGCCCCCAAAAGCCGTCGTGATCCTGATGGTCGCCTACGCCGGGATCTTCCTTGGGCTCGCCCTCATCAGCACGTTCGATCAGCGGGTGCCCCGATGGTCAACGATCGGCGTCCATCTTTCTGCTGCGGGGGCCGCATTGGCGTTCGGGTTCCTGACCCTCGCCGTTGACCCGATAACACCCGGTATGTTCCTTATCGCCTTGGCAGTCATTTCGATTGGCGACGGCGTCATGTCATGGCGGGTCAGACAGAACACCATCGTCCTTGCCGACGACGTCAGCCACCTCGTGGCCGGCGACGAACTCTGAACAGAAGTCCCTGGAGGGAACCCCATGAATTGTGAAGTCGTTGCTGTCGGAACCGAACTCCTGCTTGGGCAGATCGTGGACACCAACTCCTCGTGGATCGGTGAACAACTCGCGCTTGCGGGAATTGATTGTTTCTTGCAGGTCAAGGTCGGTGATAACTGGGACCGCATTCGCGACGCTCTTCAGATTGCTCTCGATCGCAGCGATGCGGTGATCGTCTGCGGCGGACTCGGTCCGACGCAGGACGACATCACTCGCGACGTCATCGCCGAAGTCATGGGCGTCGAACTGGTTGAGGACCCAGAGGTCATCGAACGACTGCATGAAATTTTCGGTTCCCGCGGCCGCAATATGCCCGCGAACAACCTTCGACAGGCACTGGTCCCCGTTGGCGCCTCACGGATCGCCCAGATGCCGGGCACCGCGCCGGGCCTCATGTGTCCCATCGGCGACAAGGTGATCTTCGCTGTTCCTGGAGTTCCCTACGAAATGAAAGAGATGGTCGAGGGAACGGTCATCCCCGAGCTGCGTCGCCGTGCAGGCGACACCGGCGTTATCCGCAGTCGCACGATCCGCACCTGGGGTCATAGCGAATCGGGCATTGCCGAAATGCTTGCCGACCGCCTCGATGAACTCGACCGAACCGGTACCGCGACGATCGCCTTCCTCGCCAGCGGGATCGAAGGACTGAAGGTTCGGGTCACGGCCAAGGCCGATACCGCGGAACAAGCCGATGCTGTCGTTGCTGCCGAAGTTGCCGAAGTGGCGTCCATTCTTTCCAATTACGTGTTCAGCACTGAGGATCAAATGATGGAGGAAGTTGTCCTCGATCTGTTGAGAGAACGCGGACTCACGCTCGGTCTGGCCGAATCGCTTACCGGTGGACTCATTGCGAGTCGTTTGGTGTCGGTTCCCGGAGCCAGCGATGTGTTGCGCGGGTCGGTCGTGAGTTATGCCAGTGAAGTGAAGTTCGATCTCCTCGGCGTTCCCGTTGGTCCAGTTGTAAGTGACGACGCTGTACGAGCCATGAGCGAGGGAGCGTGTCGTGTCCTCGGTTCCGATGTCGGAATTGCCGTGACCGGTGTGGCTGGTCCCGAAGAGCAGGAGGGCATTCCTGTCGGAACGGTGTTCATGGCCACCACGCTCGATGGCGTCACTGAGACCTCAATGGCGAAGTTCCCGTTCAACCGCGAACAGTCTCGGCAATTCACCGTCATCACGGTGCTTGACCATTTGCGTCGACGGTTACTCGCTCGCTGAGCAGCGGGGTTCTTCGCGCGCGGTCGCGAAGGTAAACACTTTTTGAACCGATCGCGTTGTTGTACCGATCGCGTTGTTGTACCGATCGCGTTGTTGTACCGATCGCGTTGTTGAACGAATCGCGCGCGAACGAGTGAGCGCTTCAGCGAGCGTGTTAGCTCTGGGTGGATTTGAGGTCGAGCGACGCACTATTCATGCAATAGCGCAGGCCGGTTGGGCCGGGCCCGTCGTTGAAGACGTGACCAAGATGCGCGCCGCAGGCTGCGCACAGAGCTTCGGTGCGGATCATTCCGTGGGAACTGTCGACGTTGGTGGCGACCGCGTCGTTGGTCAACGGATCGAAGAAACTCGGCCATCCCGTGCCGCTGTCGAACTTCGTGTCGCTGCTGAACAGTTCGGCATCGCACACGATGCAGTGGTAGGTGCCATCGTCGTGACAGTCCCAGTACTTGCCGGTGAAGGCCCGTTCGGTGGCGCTGCACTGGGTCACCTGGAATTGCTCAGGGCTGAGGCGTTGGCGCAGAGCTTCTTCCCGGGCGGTGGGATCGGAGGGCAGTGACTCGGTCATGGACGGAGACCTTTCGCAGGGAGCGGCCTGATTCGGCGCCCCGAGCCTACCGGCCGATGCCTCGGAGAGTCATAGGGGGGCCTCAACGGGGGAAAGGGATCAAGGGTGGTTGACTGAACAGGTGTTCGAAGTTACAGTCATGTCGTTCGAACACCGGGGGCCTGTCACACCCCCTCCGTAGGTTGCGATCCATCTCCACCGGGGCCTCGGTTCAGGTGGGGCCACCGAAGCTCCCGCTCCGGTGGAAGCGATCACCCATACGAGTCCCGGGCAGACCGGGGCCCAACACCCAGGAGAAGCAGACGATGGCGAAGGAATCGAACCGTCCGACGTTCCCACAGGAACGCGACAAAGCCCTCGACATGGCCCTCGGCCAAATCGAGAAGCAGTTTGGGAAAGGCTCGGTCATGAAAATGGGCGAGAAGGGCAGCATGAAGATCGAAACGATCCCGACTGGCGCCCTTGCCCTCGACCTCGCTCTCGGAGTCGGCGGCTTGCCTCGCGGCCGCGTCGTCGAGATCTACGGCCCAGAGTCCTCGGGCAAGTCCACCCTCGCCATGCACGTCGTGGCCGAAGCTCAGCGCAATGGCGGCATCTGCGCCTATGTCGATGCCGAACATGCCATGGACCCGGTCTACGCCTCGGCCATCGGTGTCGATACCGATCAGCTGCTCATCTCGCAGCCCGACACTGGTGAACAGGCACTTGAAATCGTCGACATGTTGGTGCGTTCCGGCGCACTCGATGTCATCGTGATCGACTCGGTCGCAGCACTCACCCCTCGTGCCGAAATCGAAGGCGAGATGGGCGATAGTCATGTCGGCCTGCAGGCCCGTCTGATGAGCCAGGCCCTGCGCAAGCTCACGGCCAACCTCAACAAGTCCAATACCGTCTGCATCTTCATCAACCAGTTGCGCGAGAAGATCGGCGTGATGTTCGGCTCTCCCGAAACCACTCCTGGTGGTCGGGCGCTGAAGTTCTACTCCTCAGTTCGTCTCGACATTCGTCGTATCGAGTCCATTAAGGACGGCGTCGAGGTCGTGGGCAACCGCACCCGCGTCAAGGTGGTCAAGAACAAGGTGGCCCCGCCGTTTAAGCAGGCCGAGTTCGACATCATGTACGGCAAGGGCGTCAGCCGTGAGGGTTCGACCATTGATATCGGTGTCGATATGGGCTTCGTCAAGAAATCCGGTGCTTGGTACACCTACGAGGGTGAGCAACTCGGTCAGGGCCGTGAAAACGCCAAGACCTACCTGCTCGAGAATCCCGAGGTCATGGTGGAAATCACCGAACGCATCCTCACTAGCGTCGGCATCGGCGCCGATGCCGAGGGGGCCGATCTTGTCGATGAGACCGATGACATCATGAGCGCCGAGCACGACGTTCCGATTTCACTCGACGACTGAGTTCTCGCGGTTCTCGCGGTTCTCGCGGTTCCCGTGGTCCCAGTAGTTCCAGCGGTCCCAGTCGTTCGAACGGTCCCGAGGTGCCACCGCCCTCGGGACCGTTCGCGCATCCCCGATACCCTGTGGCGGTGACCGATCAGCCCCGCAGCTATGCCATCCGCACCTATGGGTGTCAGATGAACGAGCACGATTCCGAGCGCATCGCCGGACTGCTTGAGGCCGATGGGTTGGTGTTGGCTGATTCTGACGAGAACGCCGATGTGGTCGTCTTCAATACCTGCTGCATTCGGGAGAACGCCGACAACAAGTTCTATGGCCACCTTGGTTGGTTTAAGACGCTGAAAGAAGCGCGGCCCGACATGGAAATCATCGTCAGCGGTTGTCTGGCCCAAAAAGACCGTGAGCAAATCTCTGCTCGCGCCGGCCATGTCGATGTCGTGGTGGGTACCCACAACGTGCATCGGGCGGTGGAACTTCTCCATGAGGCGCGTCGGTCAGGGCCGATCACCGAAATTTGGGATGAAGCCCTTGACGATGCGGCCACGTTCCCTTCCGCACTCGCGGTGCGCAGAGAGGTTGACTGGTCGGCGTGGGTCACCATTCAGGTCGGCTGTGACAACACGTGCGCCTACTGCATCGTTCCTGCGGTTCGCGGTCGAGAAATCAGTCGACCGTTCGGCGAGTTGCTTTCCGAGGTTGAGCGACTTTCGGCCGATGGTGTTCGCGAGATCACCTTGCTCGGACAGAACGTCAACTCCTATGGCCGCGATCTCACCAGCGCGCGCCGTGGCCTCGATCCGGCCTCCGACGACGCAGCGATCGCCGGCTCGTTGTGGCTTGATGACCGCCGGGCCCGTCCTCTTTTCGCCGATCTCCTCGCTGCAGTGAGTCAGGTCGACGGCATTGATCGGGTCCGGTTCACGAGCCCGCATCCGAAAGACTTGCGTGAGGACACCATCGCGGCGATGGCGACCAACCCTGCGGTCTGTCCGCATCTTCACTTCCCCTTGCAGTCAGGTAGCGATCGGGTGCTCGCGCTGATGCATCGGGGCTACACCGCCGAGCGTTACCTCGAGAAGCTCGCCGCCGCCCGCGCCGGTATCGACGACCTTGCCGTGACCACCGACATCATCGTCGGCTACCCCGGCGAAACCGATGCTGATTTTGAACAGACCCTCGAAGTCACCGCGGCCGCCGAATACGACTCGGCTTACACCTTCATCTTCTCGCCTCGCGAGGGCACCGAGGCCGCCGAGATGACCGACCAATTCTGTGACCCGGTAGTGGTGGGGGATCGATTCGAACGCTTGCGGGTGGTGGTCGAGCGTTCTGCTCTCGCCAAGCATTTAGCTCGTATCGGCCGAACCGAAACCATCATCGTCGAGGGACCTTCAAAACGCGATCCCGAGGTGTTGAGCGGGCGGACCGCGCAGAACAAACTCGTCCACTTCCGTTCGCCCCAAGCGCTGCGGTCGGGCACGTTGGCAACGGCACTTATCACCGAGGCTTCACCTCATTTCCTGCGCGGCGAGTTGGTCGAGGTCCTTTCGGTCTCGCGGCATCGGACTCGTTTTTCGGTCACTGCAGGGTGAGCCCGTCCGCCCGATTTCGTCCTGGCGGGCGACATCTCGCGCTCGTCGGTCCCACCGCATCAGGAAAGTCCTCGCTGGCGATGGCCTTGGCGCGGCGCTCTGGCGATTTTGAAATTGTCACCGTCGATTCGATGCAGGTCTATCGGGGCATGGACATTGGGACAGCGAAACCCTCGCTCGTTGAGCAGTCCGAGGTCGTCCACCATCTCATCGACGTGTGCGATCCCGATGAGGACTACACCGTCGCCCGATTCCAACGCGACTGTCTTGCCGTGCTCGCCGATATCGAAGATCGGGGTCGGCGAGCGCTCGTGGTCGGAGGGACCGGGCTTTACCTGCAATCAATTACCGACGATCTCGAACTGCCCGGACGGTTTCCCGATGTGCGGGTCGAACTCGAGGCCGAACCGGATACAGCGACACTTTTTGCTCGTCTCGAAACACTTGATCCCATCGCTGCTGCACGAATGGAGCCCACCAACCGTCGCCGGGTTCTGCGTGCCCTCGAGGTGTCGATCGGCAGTGGTCGCACGTTCTCATCATTCGGCCCCGGCCTCGAGGACTATCCGGAGGCCCCGTTTCCGATTGTGGGAATCGAAATCAGCCGTGATCTGCTCGATCAACGCATCGCACAGAGGTACCGCCAGCAGATGGCCGATGGTTTCCTGGCCGAGGTCCAGTCACTCCTGGTCCGCCCTGGCGGCCTCAGTCGTACGGCACGACAGGCGCTGGGGTATGCCGAACTTCTCTCCCATGTCGAGGACGGCATCGATCTGGATCTGGCCTTGGACACTGCGGTGATGCGCACGAAACGATTCGCCCGCCGACAACAGCGGTGGTTCGGTCGTGATCCCCGCATTCGGTGGATTGCCTCCGATGGAGAGGTTTCGGAGAATCTGCTCGCCGAACTCGCCCGCGGGCTGATTGACTGAACTCATCATGAGACTCACGAAGCACCACGGACTGGGCAACGACTTTGTGATTGCCCTCGAGGAGGTCAACGGACCGTTGCACGGTGACGCCACATTGGCGCGCTCATTGTGCGATCGTCGTCGAGGCCTCGGTGCCGATGGATTCATCATTGGATCGCATCCCGCAACTGGGGCACTGGCGCCCAACGGCCGGGCAATCGATGTCGTCATGCATCTGTGGAATGCCGACGGAAGTCGGGCAGAGATGAGCGGCAATGGCATTCGCTGTCTTGGTCAAGCCCTCGCAATGGCTCGTGACGATCGAGAAGCCACGTACGCGGTTTCAACCGACGGTGGATGTTGCGAACTGGTGGTGCATGACGACGCTGCTCATCGATTCGCCACGGTGAGCGTGACAATGGGCCTCGTCGCCGATGGCCCGGTCGTTCCGCCCGCTGTCGCAGAGCGTCTTGCTGGAGACCGTCACGCGACCGCCGATCTCGGTAATCCGCACATAGTGATCCTCGTACCCGACCTTTCCGCGGTCGATCTGGTCGGAAGCGGCTCGTGGATCGAAGCGCAATTCGATGCCGGCATCAATGTCGAGTTCATCTCGATCGGCACCGAACCTGATTCGATCGATCTGTTGGTCT
Source organism: Actinomycetes bacterium (assembly GCA_037139155.1). Taxonomy (GTDB): domain Bacteria; phylum Actinomycetota; class Acidimicrobiia; order Acidimicrobiales; family Acidimicrobilacustridaceae; genus Acidimicrobilacustris. Next base: position 9,350 of record JBAXGZ010000060.1, read on the forward strand.
GGGAGCGCGGAGCGGGCGCAACCGAAGCATGCGGCACCGGCGCGACTGCGGCCGCAACCTTGGCCCATCAGTGGGGTTTGGTCGGACGCGAGGTGCGCGTGGTGATGCCTGGCGGTTCCGCCGAAGTCATCGTGGCCCAGTCACCTTTGGACGAACCGATTCTCATCGGTCCTGCCCAGCACATCGCCACCGTTGAGATCCCGGATGCCTGAACCGACCTCGCCGATCATCGGGGACCACCGCGGTGGCTTCGGTGCCTTTGCTGGTGAGAGTTCTGCGCTCATCGACCGAACGTTCCGGGAACGCATCGTCCTTGTTGGCGTGACCTTTCCGTTCGAGGACGAACTCGACACCGAGCATCACCTCGACGAACTCACGCTCCTTGTCGACACAGCGGGAGCCGACAGTGTCGCTCGTGTCGTACAGCGCCGGCATGCTCCCGACCCGGCGACCTTCCTCGGAAGCGGAAAGGTCGCTGAACTACGCGAACTGTGCGAATCGGTCGATGCCGACACCGTGGTCTTCGACGATGAATTGTCTCCTGCGCAACAACGCAATCTCGAGAAACTCCTCGGAAGATCAGCAATCGATCGAACCGCGGTCATTCTCGACATCTTTGGTCAGAACGCCCACAGCCTTGAAGGCAAGGCTCAGGTCGAGTTGGCGCAGATTCGTTATCGGTTGCCGCGCCTGCGCGGCAAGGGCAAGCAACTTTCCCGTCAGGGTGGAGGCATCGGTGCCCGACAGGGTGGTGGAGAGACACAGCTCGAAGTCGACCGCCGTCGCCTTCTTCGCCGAATGCACAAACTCGAAGCTGATCTCCGCGAAATCTCACGGGTGCGTGAAACCCAGGCCAAGTCTCGTCAACGGTCGCGGCTTCATCGCGTTGCGATCGTCGGATACACCAATGCCGGGAAGTCGACGTTGCTCAACCACCTCACCGATGCCGGTGTGCTTGTTGAGGATCGACTCTTTGCAACGCTTGATGCCACTACCCGGCGCCTTCAACTGCCTGGTGGTGAGACGGTGTTGCTCACCGACACTGTCGGGTTCATTACGAAACTCCCGACCCAACTTGTCGAAGCCTTCAAGTCGACGCTCGAAGTGGTTGTCGATGCTGATCTTCTCATTCACGTTGTTGATGCCTCGGCTATTGATCCCGAGTCCAACATCGACGCCGTCGATCGGGTGTTAAACGAAATCGGCGCTGCCGACGTCCCTCAGATGTTGGTGGTGAACAAGATCGACATCAGTCGCGAGGGCGCCAAAGAACTGCTCGAGGATCATCCGGGGGCATCGGCACTTTCCGCTCAAACGGGCGAAGGGGTCGGCGAAATGCTTCGCGCCCTCGGTGACCGTCTGCGGGGTCTATCGACCATTACCGAACTCCTTGTCCCATTCGATCGGGGTGATGTCCTCGCTGCTCTTCATCGCGAAGGCGAGGTTCTCGTCGAAACTGCCACCGACGACGGGATGTTGGTTCGGGCCCGACTCGACGAGGTGTCGGTGAGTCGTCTCCGCGAGTACGTCGTGAGCGGTCAGACTCTGCGTTCATGACCATCGGATTCACACCCCCTCCCTATCCCTACGATCGTCTCGACGCGTTCAAGTCAATGGCGTCGGCCCACGACGGGGGCATGGTCGATCTCTCAATCGGCGACCCGTTCGATCCACCTCCTGCAATCGTCATCGACGCGCTGGCGTCATCGGCGAGTGAGCGCAGCTATCCCGCGTCAATCGGATCTCCGGCCTATCGCGAAGCGGCTCGTGGTTGGATGGAACGCGAACTTGGCGTAGTCGTGGGCCCGAAGAACATTGCTGCATGCATCGGAACGAAAGAGTTCGTGGCCGGTCTTCCTCATTGGCTTCGACTTCGTTCGCCCGAGCGCGACACGGTGTTGTATCCGGCGATTAGCTATCCGTCCTACGCAATGGGCGCAGAACTCGCCGGCGCTCGTGCGATACCTGTTCCGGTTACTGCTGACGGCCGCAGCGATCTTGCCGCGATCGATCCGGCTGATGCCGCGCGCGCGTTGTGTCTCTGGGTGAACTCACCGGGTAATCCCACCGGCCACCTCGATGATCTCGGAGCGGCCGTGGCGTGGGGTCGGGCCAATGGTGTGCCGGTGATCTCCGACGAGTGCTATGTCGAATTCACTTGGAATGGACCAGGTCGAACCATTCTTGAACACGGACTCGACGGCGTTCTCGCGGTGCATTCGTTGTCGAAGCGTTCGAACTTGGCTGGCGTTCGTGCCGGTTTTTACGCCGGCGACGGCGATCTTGTGCAGTACCTCTCTGAACTTCGCAAGCATGCAGGGTTCATGGTTCCCGGTCCCGTGCAGTCTGCGGCAGTTGCGGCGTGGAATGACCAGGAGCATGTGAACGTCCAGCGTCAGCGTTATTGGGAACGGCTCGAACTCTTTCGAACAGTGCTGAGCGGCATCGATGTCGATGCACCCATGCCTGGCGGAGCGTTCTACCTCTGGGCTCCTGCTCCTGGCGGCGATGCCTGGGCGTTGGTCGAGCGTCTTGCCGCCGAAGGCGGCGCATTGGTCTCGGCGGGCGAGTTCTACGGTCCCGCCGGAAGTGGGCACATTCGTGTCGCGGTGGTGCAGTCGTTGGAAAGGCTCGAACTCGTTGGCCGTCGTCTCGGTGTGCTCTGACGGTTTTTGCTGCCGAATCGCCACCGTTTGTAACGCAATCGTGACCATTCGTGCGGCTCGGAACCGGTGAGTGGTACGTCTTCGGCGGGGCGTCGACGACTGCGGCGATGCAGATGATCAACATCGAGATTCTCGATCCGTCGGGTGACCAAGTGCTTCCGAATAGCAACGCGACGTCCTATTCAGCCGACAACAACGGGATGAGTTACGAATCCTTCGGATCGTTCGATGTACAACGCGCTGGCATCTACACGGTGACGGTCAATGGTCCTACGGCGACCTCGGCAAAGATCGGACAGATTTCGTTTGGGGGTTTCATCGGGTTATTGGGTGGCGGCATCGCCATCGGCGCCATTGGTTTCTTCATTGCGCTCATCGTGTTGATCGTGACCATCGTTCGACGGTCTCGATCAAATCGCACGATGGCACCACCGATTGCCCCGGGACCGCTGGCGGAACCTTTCGCCGTTGCTCCGTTGGCACCGCCGCCCCCGCCTTCTGCGGCACCCACACCGCCACCGCCACCCACGCCTCCACCCCCGCCTCCACTCCCGCCTCCACTCCCCCCTCCACCCCTGCCTCCACCCCCGCCTCCACCCCTGCCTCCACCCCCGCCTCCACCACCTTGGTGATCGGCTCGCAGCCGCCGCAGCGAGGACATGCAGACCCGCGCCGGTGACATCACCCACCGTCGTGGCGGCTCAGGCAGGTGGACTACGTTCAACAAGTGAAGATCTTTCGACGTCCAATCCTTGTTGTCGCTGCCATCGTTCTGTTGCTGAGTGGACTCATGGTCGCGGAATCCTCGAGTGCGGGTGCCTTTGGTGACGCCGCAACCGAGACAGGATTCGTCCTGCCGTACTTGGGCACGCCGCAGTACGCCTACCTTTCGGCACCAAAGACCACTGAATTCGAACAGACGAGTCGTCCTATCGGTCAGGCCCTTGCCGATCAGATCGCCGCCGCGATGGGTTTCCCCAAAGCTGATTCCCTGACCAATGCGCAGTACCTCGAATTTGTGAGCGGCATTGGCACCGGTGGCGATCCTGCTCGGGCAGTTCTGCTCGGTCAGTCGGTGAACCTGTTCATCAACAACCGTGGCTTTCCGCTGTTCTCGAACGTCAATGGTCAAGTGAAGACCTCGGTTCTTTCGAGCTTCGGTCTCATGGTTGACCCCAGTGGAAAGTTGCAGAGCCTGGCGAACGCATCCTCGCCTTCCAAGCAGGTCAACGCCGACCTTGCTCCGGGATCGAGCGGATACATGGGCGTGTGGTGCCGACAGAACGGATGTCAGCGTTCGATTGATCAGCTCTATTTGTCGGCCTACACCGGTGAAGTCGTGCTTGGGTATCTCTCACAGGAAAATTCGGAACCGGTTCAGATCGTTGCAAATACGAAAGACCAGTTCGCTGCGCAGGTGGGCATGTCGATGATCCCGCCAATCTGGCTCGTGAACTTCATCCTTCTCTACGTGCTCAATCCGAACTTCGGGGCGATGATGCCGTCGTTCTGGACACCGATTCCCGCGAACATTTCGAAGGCCTTGATCGACAACGGCGGTCAGATCGATTTCAGTCGCTACGAATCCGAACTGCCGAAGTATGAACAACTGTTGAGGGTCCTCGCCGGTAACGGCACGCAGGGTTCAACCCCGGCATCGAACGGCCCGGCTCGCGATTCCGCACTTTCACGGCCCGGTTCCTCGGCGGTTGATGCGCAGGGCAACGTGTACATCGCCGATACGGGCAACAACGTGATCGTGAAGGTCACTCCCTCGGGCGTGTTGAGTGTGATCGCTGGTGGTGGAGCGACTCCGCCGTCGACTTCGGCGACAGCAACAACAGTGCAGCTTTCGTCGCCGAGTGGGGTGGCGGTTGATGCGCTGGGCAACGTGTACATCGCCGATACGGGTAACAACCTGATCGAGAAAGTCAC
>JBAXGZ010000061.1:0-13711 GCA_037139155.1 Actinomycetes bacterium
AGCGGTCCGAAACTGCTGACCTGGTACTTCACGACATCCGGAGCACCGGCAAGGAGGTCGCCGACGACCGAGGTGAACACCCCCATGTGGGGGGTCTGGAAATGACCAGCGAGTGCGTCTTCATCGTCCCAATGTTCAGTGATGATGAACGTATTCGGCTCACGTACGTCCTCTGAGAATCGATAGACCTGACATCCATCTTCAGATTCTGATCCCTCCGACACGGCGATGAATGCGGCAATAGCTTCGTCGCGCTTGTCGGCACGAACGGGAAGGGTTCCGCGGATCACGATGGTCATTGGCTGTCCTTTCGATGACGAGTGTTCGGCGGCGACGCTAGCGGTCGGCCAGACCGGCCGCTCGCAGATGGGCGATGTCGTTGAACCCATGCATCGAACGCCGACCCTGTCCCAGTTGGAAGGTGGAGATCGAGGCAGTGGCAACCCAGAGTCGCCAGGAAACGAGATCATCAACATCGAGGGCCCAGCACACCGCGGCCTTAATGGGCGAAACATGAGTAACGATCACGGTGGTGAGGTCAGGCTCGTTCTCGGCAACAAGGTCATCAAGCGCGGTTGCGACTCGACTGCCAAGTTGCCGCAACGATTCTCCACCGGGAGGCGCGAACTCGGCATCTGTTCGCCACTGCTGCCAGGTTTCAGTTGGAACTGACGCCAGCGGCACTCCGTCAAACTCGCCGTAGTCGAGTTCGATCCATCTCTCGTCCACAATCGGTTCGATACCGAAAGCGGCTGCAGTCTCACGGGTCCGTTGAAGCGGGCTCGTGATCACCCGATCGACCGGGCCGATTGCGTTCGCAAGCGCGACCGCCTGCTGGCGACCATGGGCATCAAGCGGAGGATCGATCCGGCCGAGCAGAAGTCCGGAAGCGTTGTGTTCGGTTCGACCGTGACGAACGATGTAGAGCATGCCATTCCCTAACAGGTGGGTGGTTGAGCAACGGAACGAGAAAGTTGACCGGTGCGCAAGAAACGGTCGCGAACCTTGGGAGTGGCAAAGTCGAACGCTCGCCACGCCCAAATGAGACAACCGAGACCAACGAGTTCCATGAGTAGCGAAAGTGCGAGGGGGTGGCCGAATTCGGGAAGACCACCTTCGCCAAATTCCACGCCGAAGAACGGCCACCAGAAAACCTTCGGACGGGCCCAGATGCCATCGAGAACGAGATGCATCATCATTCCGATGGGGATACCGATCCAACGGCGGCGGACAAGCCGTCGCTTCTGGGTCGCCAACATGAGGATCCCCAAGACGGCGACCGGTGCGATCAGGGCATGGAGCACACGAGGACCGCCAAGGACGATGTCGCCGACCGGAAGGATCGCGCCGAGCATGACCAATCGATAATCGAGAGCGGGGCTCCGGAAGACCCACCACACGAAAACGAAACTCACTCCGGCGAACCAGAGGATCATCGGACGAGCAATCTCCCGCAGTCAGGACAGTACGCAAGTTCATCAGGCGGAAGTCGCTTCATCGCATCAACTTCGGCCGCAGCCATCGAGATATGACAGCCAAGACAAGTGCTCCCCTGCAGTCGGGCGACGCCGATCCCGCCTTCACCGCCGCGGATCTGCTCATACTGCGCAAGAAGCGTTGCCGGCACAGCATCGACGAGGGATTCCCGGCTAGCGAGGGTTGTTTCGAGTTCGGCGTCGATGAGCGCTTCGGCCTCAACAAGAGAGGTTTGAATCTCTGCCCGTTGTTCATCGAACGAAGCGAACGCCACCAACGATGCAGCCAGCTGTTCATCGAGCGGTTCGATGAGTTCCATCAATTCGATGACCTCATCTTCGAGCGTTGCTTGGCGACGCTTCAACGATTCGACATCGGCCTGCAATGCCTGCGCTTCTTTGGGCGAGGTCATGGATCCGTCGTACAACTGCTTTTCAACACGCTCCGCTTTGGCCTCGACCGATGCGATCTCGTCCTCGAGGCGCTTCTGATTGCGGGCCAATTCGTCTCGCTGCGCTTGAGGTTCGGCGATCTTCGCTCGAAGAGCGGAAGCCTCCTGCTCAATCTGAATCAGAGCGGCTCGTTCGGGAAGATTTTTGCGCCGATGACGTAATTGATCGACGGCAGTGTCATTGGCCTGCACTTCAAGGAGCCGCTCAAGATTGCTCATGGTGACAGCCTTACCTGTGCCAGCCCCCGGTGTCGCATCGGTTCGTTTGAGGCCTATTGCGGGACGCTAGTCGTCGTGGTCGGCAACGGGATCGTTGTGGTCGTCGACTGACTCGTGGTCGGACCAGGTCGTGTCGTTGTTGTCGAGGCTGGTCTGCGTGTCGTCGTCGAGGTGGTCGACGACGAACTGGTGGGCACGGAATCGGCCCCGTTCAAGATCCCGAGCGGATCACTGGCTCCCGTTGCTGGTCTTCCCCCTCGAGTTGGTGCTGCACATGTCGGCCACTCGACTCGCTTTTGCTTCGTCTGGTCGATGTATGACTGATTGAACCGCTGCCAAATTGTGGCTGGCCACAAACCACCAAACTGCTCTCGCCCGCCGAGATTGCCCATCGGTTTCGTTCCCTCGGCAGGGATACCCATCCAGACTGCGGTCGTGAGTTTGGGCGTGAATCCGACAAACCAAGTGTTGGTGTTGCTTTCGGTGGTGCCGGTCTTACCTGCGGCCGACTGGCCATTGAGCTGAGCGTTGGTTCCGGTTCCGTTCTGAACGTTGTTGGCCAGGATCTGGGTGGCCAAACAAGCGCTCTGCCAGCTCACCCCGCGGGTGGGGTTTGCGACATGGCCAAACAACACTGCTCCCGTGCGGTCCTCGACTCGTTCGATGAAGTAGTCGGGCTCGCGGATACCGCCATTGGGAATCGCCGAATAGGCCGACGCCATTTCGAGCGGAGTCACGTCGAACACGCCAAGCGGCATTGACTTCGCCCTTGAATCGAACTGACTGGTCACCCCGAGTCGCTGAGCGGTGTACACCACGTTCTCGAGACCAACCGTTTGACCGAGACGAACAAAGGCGCCATTCGATGACACCGCCGTGATGCCAGTGAGTGTCCCACCACCACCAGAGATCACGTAGGGATCTGGAGTACTGCCCTTGTTCGGCCACGAGCCACCGCCGCCGACGATGTCATCGGGCAACACTCCCTGCTCAAGTGCGGTGAGAATAACGAACGTCTTGAAGGTCGAACCGGTCTGACGTCCGGGTTCATGTGTCGCAATGTCGTACTTGTAATCCTTGAACCCGGGCCCTCCAACGAGTGCTCGCACGGCACCGGTCGCCGACTCAACCGAGACCATCGCGGTGGTGATGCCTTTGGCATCGGCTTCTGCACGCACATAATCAGGGAACGTGTTGTCGTGCGCATCTTGCGCCGCGTTCTGCGCGATGGGGTCGAGCGTCGTGTAGATCTTCAGGCCACCGCCGAAGACCTGTGCGTAACGCTGCTCGTAGGTTGAACCCAGACGGGTATCAGCCAAGAGTTGCTGCTTAACCTCTTCGACGAAGTAACTCTCCTCCGGCGGCTGGGAGATCGCTCCGCATTCAACGGGTCGAAACCCGGCAGCGACTCCTGTGCATCGTCCGACCGGCAGCGGAAGAGCGTCGTACTCAATGGCCTGCGACCTTGTGATCACACTATTGGCGACCATTCGATCGAGGGCGAGCTTGCGCTCCTCCTTCGCCTTCTTCGGATAAAGAATCGGATCGTTCTGTACCGGATTGGAGATCATCGAGGCGAGGAGCGCGCCATCGGCCCAGGTGAGTTCCGTAACCGGCTTGCCCCAGTAGGTCTCCGAGGCTGCCTGCACGCCGTAGGCGCCATTGCCGAAGTAAATCGTGTTGAGATAAAGCTCAAGAATCTCGTCCTTCGAGAGCTGTCCCTCGAGACGAATGGCAAGTGCCGCTTCCTTGGTCTTGCGGTTCAGTACCCGCTCGTCACTGAGAAGCGCCTTCTTCACCAACTGCTGGGTGATAGTCGAACCACCCTGCTCGACCTGACCCGACTGCACGTTCTGCACCAATGCGCGGATAAGACCTCGAAGGTTGATACCCGCATGCTCATAGAACTGAGCGTCTTCGACAGAAAGAATTGAGTCTTTGATCGTGTCAGGCATGGCCGAAAGAGGCACCGGATCGCGATTCTCTTCGGCGTGCAAGGTGGCAATCAACGAACCGTCGGCCGCAAAGACTTGCGAGCGCACCGCATAGTCCTGGAACTGGGTCACGTCGATCGCGCCATCGCCACCTTCGACGGCCGAGGCCACGCGAGCGATGGAAGGAATGAGGATCGCCATCGCAACAACGACAACAACACCGCCGCTCGCAATCGCGGCTCCGAACTGGATCAACTTTTTCATCGCAAGACCCACAGTACCGGGGTCCAAGCAGGTGAAACGGTCAGCCCCGGGGCCAATCCACCGGACGCTTCTCGACGAACGCCCGCATTCCTTCGACCATCTCAGGACCCATCATCGTCCGATGGAAAAGCCCAGTATCGGGCATGGGTAGACGTGCATTGAGGTCTCGTTTGATGGCAGCGCGTGCCTCGGGACCGGTGAGAGAGATCTGTTCGAGGACCCAATCGGTCTCGGCATCAAGGTGATCGTGCGGAACGACCTTCCCGATGAGGCCCATTGCGTCAGCTTCGGATGCAGAAATCTCCGCGGCGGTGAAGAACAGATACCGCGCTTTGGCCACACCGACGGCCTCGGCAATTCTCGCCGACATGAATGGATCGGGGATGCCTCGAAGTAACTCAGGAATCCGGAATCTGGCATCGGCCGAGGCGATCACGACATCGCAATGCAGCGCGAGATCAAGACCGCCGGCGTGGCACAGTCCGTTGATACGGGCCACCCAGATTTTGCGACAGCGCTCGATATGACGGAAGGGAAAGTTGTCGGTTGCATCCCATTCGTTCGCAAGACCCTCAGGGTCCTCGGAATTCCCCGCCATGTCTCCGCCGGCAGCGAACCACTTCTCGGTACCAGTCAGACATACCGAATCGAGTTCCGCTTGACTATCGGCCCAGATCGCCGCTCGCTTCAACGCCCGGTACATGTCCTGCGTGAACGCGTTCCGTCGCTCGATGCGATCGATCCGAAGATGAAGTGTGCGTCCTCGAACTTCAGAGACGATGAAGGCAGAGCCAAACGCAGGCGGAACAATCGACTCGGCCATTAGATGCCGTACACCTTTGCTGCGGTTTCGTAGAGAACCTTGCGGATCACGTCTTCGGGCAATCCGCCCAGAAGTTCTTGTGCGTACTCGCGTGGCCGAGTCGCAGCGGTTCGCGGCCCAGGATGCATACACGTGGGGTGTGGGTAATCGGTCTCAAACATGATGTTGTCGGGCAACACGTCGATCGCCGCGAGTGCAGACTTCTGCTCGAACCAGAAGCACCCGTACAACTGACGACGGAAATATTCGCTCGGGATTAGGTCGTACTCGGGATGTTCATCACGAACGCCACCGTTATTCCATTGCCAATCGAACGTTTCAAGCGCGCCAGGAAGCCAACCCACTCCCGACTCAACCGAAACAAACTTCAGTTCAGGGAACCGGTGGCACATCCCGCCAAAGATGAGATCAGCCATACAACGCATGTTGTCCATGAAAATCATCGATGACACCTTGGCGAAGTTGGTCATCCAACCCATGTTCGCAGTGTCTTCAAACAGGGTCCCCATCGAACCGCCGCCAACGTGGAAACTCACCGGAACACCAGCGTCTTGCACTGTCTTCCAGATCGGATCCCAGTGGGTGCTCGCCAGCGGAGGCTGTCCGTAGTCCTGCGGTTGATTGCAGAAATTGATGGCCTTGTGGCCCATATCGAGACAGCGCTCGATCTCGCTGATCGCAAGATCGAGGTCCCAGAATGGAACTGCCGCAATCGGGATCAGTCTTGCCGGATCGGCGCTGCACCAATCGGTCAAGAAGTCGTTATAGGCCCGCACACATTGGGCAACGAGTTCACGATCACCGAGTCGAAGGAAGTAGCCGTTTCCGAAGCCACCGACGTTTGGATAGAGGATCTGTGCATCAACGCCTTCTTCATCAAGAAATGCCAGACGAGCCTTTGCTTCGAACATCGAGGGATGAATGTCGTCGAACGTCTTCGGAGTACTGAGCGGCATGATGCCGTCGAAACCCGCCATTGAGTAGTAGCCGGGTGCACCAATGCGTTCGCCGCTCACCATCCACTGGTCAACACCATCGACACGCTCAATGTGCGGAACCTTGTCATGGAGCGATGCAGGGAACGAACGGGTCCAGGTATCAGGTGGTTCAGTGAGATGCGTGTCGACATCAATCACCTTGTAGGTATCGAACAGATCAGTCATGGTCATGCTCCCCTTCGAAAATTTCCAGCGTTCTCTACTAACCGTTCACAGCGCGGTGCTCGCGCGCTGCAAAAACTCTCTAACGTTCGACGCCTATCGGCCAATCGCCGATGACACCTTTTTCTTCAAGTTCTTCAAGTTCTTCATCAGAGTGCCCAAGCAATTCGCCAAGGATCTGTTTGTTGTGCTCACCGAGCGTTGGGGCCGGCATACGCACCCAATGATCCACGCTGGCGTAGCGGAACGGAAGGGTTGGCGTTGGGTGTGTACCCACCACTGAGTGCTCAACCATTTCGCAATAGCCGCGGTACTCGTTTTGCGGATGACCAGATGAACGGCGGTTGTCGCGAGTTTCTGCGGCGGGCACACCGGCCGTAATGAGTTCGGCAACTGCTTCACCTAATTCACGGTGGGCCGCCCACTCTCCAATCATCACATCAAGCCGATCGTGTTCACGACGGCGATCGGCGAGCGTTGTCAACGTCGGATCATTCGCGAGTTCAGGATGTCCGATCACCGAAGCCAGAGACTTCCATTGTTCGTCAGTCGCGCACGAAACCGCCAACCAATTCTCAACGCCTTCACACGGGTACAGGTTCTGCGGCGCGGCGTATGGGCTGCGATTGCCTTCGCGTTCGACGCGAAGTTGATTCGCCGTCCATTCGATGACGGGTTCCGCCGCCACGTTGATCGCCGCTTCGAACATCGGCGCTTCGATAAGGCAACCCTCGCCAGTACGGTCACGATGCTGTAGTCCGATGAGAGCGCCGAACGCCGCGTGCAATCCGCCATTTGGGTCGCAAGGTCCGCGCTGGATACGCGGCTGATCTTCAGGATGACCAGTCATCCACGCGAGGCCAGTGATTTGTTCCATGGTCTGAGCGAAACCAGGACGGTCTCGCCATGGCCCATCGAGCCCGAACGCAGGCATACGCACCATGACTGCTCGAGGGTTCACGCTTTTGATGACATCCCAATCAAGATCGAATGCTTCGACAACACGAGGAGTGAAGTTCTCGATCACGATGTCGGCCTTCTCTGCAAGCTCAAGCGCGAGTGCGCGGCCCTCCGGTCGATCAAGGTCGAGAGTGACGTCATATTTATTGGTATTGGCCGACAAGAAGAAGGCGCTGTACTCCCACCATTGCGGGCGGCTGTAGAACATTCCGCCAGCCGTCCGCATGCCATCGATACGACGTGTTGACTCAACATGAATCACTTCAGCGCCAAGTGTGGCCAACATCCCTGCGGCCGATGGTCCGGCCCACCACGCAGTGAGGTCAAGAACAGTGATACCTGAAAGAGGCAATGCCTGCGGACTACCAGGATCTGCTGGTCGTTCGGCACGCAAAGGAATCTTCTCGCCATTCTGCGCACCAATTGCGGGCGCAGGTTGAGGAGCATCGCCTACCGCGCCATCAATGAGATAGGGCCGGCGAGGCATTGAAAACTCATCAAGCGGATCGCGAACGAAGACGCCGCGTTCCTGTGGGTGGTCAAGTTCAAGGATGAGTTTGCCGTCGGCGACCGGAGCGACAGGAATTCGAAGTACCGCAGCTCGTTCAACAATGTCAGCAGTGGTGTGCTTCGTCGTGAACTCGCGCACCATTGCATTCCACTCGTCCGCGCGCGCACTACGAACCGCCAGTGCCGCGAACTCTGCGGTTTCAAGCAGGTCGGGACGCTCGATGAGTATGCAGAACGATTCCCATTGATCACGCGTATTTGTGTTGAACCCGACCCAGCCATCGAGCGTTGGCTCAATCGATGGAATCTCAACAGTGCGAGGCGGAATCGCAGGATCGGGTTCGGGACGACCGCCAAGCGAATTGAAAAGGTCCGAGTAATTCGTGGCGGTGATATTCGCTACCTCAAAGACCGAAAGATCGATGAGCTCACCGGCGCCAGTTTCGCGCGCGCGTCGAACAGCGGCGAGCGATGACACTGCGCCGTACGCACCGCCGACCCACTCGACGATGCGGCCACCCATTTGGATCGGCGGAAATTCCCGTACGCCACGAATTGCAACGGCACCGCTATCAGCCTGCAAGGTGAACTCTGTTGCGGGACGGTCAGCGAATGGACCGCTAAGCCCATACGGCGTCGCCACAAGAACAACCGTGCCGGGCCATTCACCCGGAGGTGGGCCACTCACAACGACAAGGTCGGCTGCAGCGCACAGTTCATCAATGATCGGATCGCCGGCAACCGCAGTTACCGATCGTTGACCGTGACGCAGATAACGAAAGAGTGGCGCATCACCTTCAGTCGGCACGCCCGACCACTGCGCATGGCGCTGAGGATCGCCCTCGGGGGGTTCGACTCGCGTGACTGTCGCGCCGGAGTCGGCAAACAACTTCGAGCAGTACGCGCCACTGAGATTCGTCGAGAGATCGACGACGACAATGCCCTTGAGTTCCCCTAGATCCCCCATCAGGCTCTGACCGTAGTTCGCTCATCGCCGAAGCGGTACCGTCACGCGTGTGAATCTCGCCTTCGCCGGTGCCGGCATGATCTCGCTCGTCCATGCGATGGCAGCGGAGGCCACCGAGTCGCCAATCCTGGCAATCGCGTCCCGAACAGAGGCTCGGGCTGCTGAGAGGGCCGGGCAGGTCGGGGCCAACGCAGTTGCGTTCGACCAGCTGCCCGCCGGCGCCGATGCCGTCGTGGTCTGCACCCCACCGGACCGCCACACCGATGACACGCTCCAGGCCCTCGCTGCCGGCAGCGTGGTGCTTGTCGAGAAGCCCTTGGCCTCAACACTTGCCGAGGCCGACGACATCGTCTCCGCCGGTGGCCACGTGGTCTACGCCGAGAACCTCGCCTTTTCCCCACTCGTGGTCGAAACCAACAGACTCGTGAGCCAGATCGGCACACTGAACTTCATCGAGCTTCGCCAACTTTCCCCGAGGCCCTCTTGGGGCGAGTTCCTCGACCCTGCTCGTGGGGGAGGTGTGCTCTTCGACCTCGGATCCCACGCCATCGCGTTGGCTCTTCTGCTCGCCGGATCCGATGCGCCCGTGGCCGTACAAGCAACCCTCGGCAGTTCCGCCGATATCGAGGTCGATGACTCCGCCGAGGTCTTCATCGATTTTGCCTCGGGACTTCGTGCCCGCATTGAAACAAACTGGACCAATCCCGATGCCGTTTGGGACATCCAAGTTTCCAGCGACAACGGTGTGGTGCGGACCGAACTGATGCCACAACCAGGAATCGAACACAACGGCGAACCCGTGGCCCTTGCCCCGCTGCGCGGAGTCGGTGATCCCCATCTCGAACAACTCGGCTACATCGATCAGATGCTGATGCTTCGTGAAGTCGTCGAAGGAGCGCCATCCCCCATCGATGCTCGGTTCGGCCGTCGAGTCCTTGATGTGATCAGCGCCGCCTACGCCGCGGCGCGGACTCCCGAACGCACCATCGCCCTACCCTTCGCTGGTCCACGAGATCGGACACCACACCAACTCTGGAGCGATACGGTCGGGCTATGACCGACCTGACTGTCGAAGCAATCCTCGCCGAGTCCTCCACCCGGGCTGGCGGCCGTACCGATCTCGGAGAGGGAAGCGAATTTTTCCTTGAGGGTCTCGAACGTTTCATGGATTCTCTCCATGCCGACGCGCAGCTAAACCCAACCGGTGAGTTCATAGCGAGTGAACGGGCGCTTCTGCATACCGTCAATCGTTTGAACTACACCGCCGATCGAAACCTCTATCCAGAGATTGCGCAGCAGAAGATCGAAAAGCCAGTGTTCATCATCGGCATGCCCCGCACGGGAACAACGATCCTGCACGACATCCTCGCCCAAGACCCAGCAAACCGGCCACCGCTTACGTGGGAATGCATGTTCCCTTCTCCCCCGCCCCGGGCCGAAACCTTTGCCACCGATCCGCGTATCGCCATGTGTGCGGCCACGATGCCACCAATCGAACAGCAGCAGTTGAAGGCCATTCACCCACTTGGGGCCGAACTGACACAAGAGTGCGTGACCCTCATGGGTGAGTCAATGTGCACGCCGCTCTTTCACAACCAGTTCAACGTGTCGAGCTATCAGACATGGACCGACCGTGAGGCGGACTGGTCAAATGTGTATGACTTCCACCTGAAGCAGTTGCAGCACATGCAGGCGTTCAATATGCAAGACCGCTGGGTTCTGAAAACCGGCGCTCACTTGTGGGGACTTGAGCATCTTCTTGCGACCTATCCCGACGCGCGCATCGTGTTCACCCATCGTGATCCGGTGAAGTCGATGACCTCCTACGCGTCTCTCACCACAATTGTGCGCAGTGTCGGAAGCGATCACGTAGACCCTCAAGCGGTCGCTTCTGACTGGATCCCACGACTGCGCGACGTGTTGATGCATGGCGTCAACGTTCGAAAGGCCGAGGAGTACCCCGACGCAGTGTTCTACGACATGATGTTCCGGGACTTCATCACCGATCAGTTCGGTGTCATTACCCAGATCTACGACGCTCTCGGTCTACCGATGACCGACAAGGCCGCGCGGGGCATGCAGGCGTTCATCGACGCCAACCCGCCAGGAGTTCACGGAACCCACGATTACACGCCCGACGCCTACGGAATTGATCCGGCGGCGGTGCGTGCTGAATTTCGTGAGTACATCGACCACTTCGATCTGCCGCCGGAGTGATCTGAGCGCACTGAAGATTTCAGAGCATCACGATGACGCGGCCAGTGGTGTTGCGTGACGCCATCGCTTCCATCGCTGCAGGAAGGTCGTCGAAACTCGGAGCGCTTCCAACCACGGCACGAACTGCACCGGACTTCACGAGTTCGACAATGTCAGCGGTGGCGAGTTCACCCAGTTCACGGGGCGCAACATTCCATCCCATGCCCTGCTTGATGAGCCCGATCATGTCGTCGGACTGATAATTCAGCAGCACGCCGCACAGTTTGAAATTTCCCATAGTGACCTGTCGCGGAACGATGAACTTCTCGTCCGCCACAACCTTGTTCGAGGCGAAACCCATCATCAGATAGGTGCCGTTATACGCAGTGCACGCGAATGAATCGGGCATGACTGCTTCGCCGACGTTATCGAACACGATGTCGACGCCAATGTTGTCAGTGTCGGCCAGCACAACTGCTTTGAAGTCTTCGCTGAGGTAATCGATAGCAACATCGGCCCCGAGTTCACGACACAGCGCGACCTTTTCCGGTCCGCCCGCGGTTGCATACACACGAGCACCAAAAGCCTTCGCGATCTGGATCGCAGCCGAACCAGCGCCACCCGCTCCGGCATGAATCAGAACTGTGTCTCCCGCTTTCAGCGAAGCACGATCAATGAGACCGAGCCACGCCAGATGGAAGGGAAAGAAAAGTGCAGCAGCATCGGGAAGCGGAATCGCTTCGTCGATTTCGAAGGCCGCAATCGTGGGACAAATGACGTACTCGGCAAAACCACCGAAGGCCTGCTTGGTCACTGCCGCGACGCGCTTACTCATCCACTCCTCGGCCCCCTCGCCGCATGCGTCGACAATGCCAAACGCTTCCATGCCGGGGCTGTAGGGAAACTCCGGCCGCACCATCATGTTTCCGCCGGTAATGCGCTCGAGATCATTGAGATTCAACGGAATGGCCTGGGCCTTCACGCGGATTTCGCCGGGCCCCGGCTCAGGAATCTCGACTTCATCGAGTCGCAGGACTTCAGTCGGTCGACCGTATTCGTGGACGCGCCATGCCCTCATGTGTTCTCCCTAGTGATGTGCTCGGTTGAGTTCACCAGATCCTCCGAAGCTGCGCACCTTCACGACGCACGCGCAATCGTTCCGCTCGCTCGCTTGCGGTGACGACCGGAGTATCGGCTGGCAGATAGGTCCGGACGTCGGCGACAGGGACTTTGATCATCGATGGGTCTGGAAAGTCGCTGGCGTGGTTCCAACGCATCTGGATCATCCCCCACGGAACATCGGCCTTGTCGAGCCAGTTCGGAACTCTAGGGTCCTGCCGGGAAATAACCGCCCGGAACTTCCCATCACTATCGATGTGAGCTTGGAAGTCGTTGAGACTCGATTGCCGATTCACCCAATCGACCGTTGCGAAGCGATCGTCGGCAACGAGCGCCTGCCAGTAACGAGCCGATTTCGGTAGCTCGGTCTCAATGATGAGCGCTTCGTCGTCTTCGATATCGTGAATGCCGTCGTAATAGGCCTGTGTGGGCAATCCTCCGATCGAGTCGATCTTCGTCGATCGCAGGAACGTATTGACCCCATGGTGTTCTCGGTAGAAGCGCACAAGGTGCATGTCGAAACCGATCATTCCTTCGATCCACTGTGGCAAGTCTGCAAATCGTCGCCCGATCTCGTCGGTCGACATATCGGCGCCTGACTCATCGAGTCGCTCGATCGCAACGCTGGCATCGACCTCGTGGTTCCAATCGCATGAGCACTTGCGCATCAGCAGACGACGAGTCTCTCCGTCAAGCATCCACCAATCGCCTTCGTGACCTTCAGGGCGCTGCGCGCTCAGCACCACACTGAACGAGCCGTCCGGACCCAAGGTGAGATCATCGAGATCATGTGTCGCTGGCACACGACTGCCGTTCTCCACCTGCGCAGGGCTCATCATGTCGAAAGTCTGTTGGGTGATTTCTACAAACCGAGACGTACCCCGGTAACCCGAAATCCGGTAGACCCCTGCGCCGTCGACTTCGGTCGTTGCGTAGACATAGTCAGGGGAAGGTCCGCCCTGATTGAACGCATAGTTCCAGAGCGGCATGAAGACCGGACGGCTCGCATCGGAATAGACCCGACAGAGGTACCCCTCCGACAGGATCGCAAGAGCCAACCGGTTCATGTCTTGGCGCTCTGCGGGTGTCGGTCCCTCCGGTCGCCAAATCGCTAACAATCGATCGACAACCGGGCTCAAGGCCGCCATCAACTCCGCCCACGTCGTCACGCTGTCACCCTCTTGATTGGCCATCAGTTCATCTCTCCAGTTCGACGCCGAAGCGGTCGATATAGAACTCGAATTCATTCCGGATCTGATCAGCGCTCAAACCGAACTGCTCAGGTGTGTAGCGATGCTCACCATGGGCGCCGGAACGATTGGTCTCGTGCCACTGATTGACTACCGCTTCGGTCTCGTTCGTGAACCGGAGACCAAGGAACTCATAGACCCGATGCAGCTCTCCCATTGGGTCCTGCGTGAGTTCTCGATGATGAACATCAATGAACCGTTCTTCACCCAATCGATCGCGGGCGGCTAGTGCCTGCTCCATACCGACACGGAGATGATTCGAAACCTCCGGACCAACCTGTCGAAGATCGCGCGGCGCAACGGCCTGCGGAAAGATCGTCGAAACCAGACTCGAGTACGAGGGAATCGAGCGAGCAGGATCGCGATGGGTCATCACGAAACG
>JBAXGZ010000062.1:0-13659 GCA_037139155.1 Actinomycetes bacterium
AACCCCGATATGCCCGAGGGCGTTGCCGCCTTCGGAGAACGGCGGTCCCCCAATTTCGTGTGGGTCCCCGAGGAATCGCTCTAAAGTTCGATCCACGTTCACTAAGGGGGCCCAAATGACGCTGAGCATTCAAGAGATTTCTGACCGTATGGAGATTCAGGACCTGCTCGTCCGGTATTGCTACGCCGTTGATCATCGCGATTTCGATGATTTCCGCAACGTTTTCACTGAGGATTCGGTGATCGACTATTCGGTCTTCGGCGGATCCGTTGGTGGTCGCGAAGAAACCATCGCTTATCTCAAAGAAGCGATGCCGATGTTCTCGTCGTTCCAGCACATGATTTCCACGAGTCGTATCGAGATCGATGGCGATACCGCCAAAGTGAAGACCATCTGCCACAACCCGATGGTCATGCCGATGGGCGATGAGACCGTCGTCTTTACCTGTGGTCTTTGGTACGTCGACGACATGGTTCGCACCGCTGAGGGTTGGCGTATCGCCAAGCGCGTCGAAGAGAAGTCCTACATGAAGGACATGCCGGGCATGCCGGCCTCCGGTCCTGCCACCGTCTAACTGCAGGGAAAAACTCTCTCCAACCCGCTGACCGATATCCTTCTTTTGTTCTCTTGATAGAAGGACGGTCCATGTCGACTCTCGCCCAACGCGTCCAATCCAAGTCGTATGACCGACGTTGGGCGATCCTCGCGGTCCTTTGTTTCGGATTGCTGGTCATCGTCCTCGATAATTCGATTCTCAACGTTGCCCTTCCCACGATCCAGAAGGATCTGAACGCCACCTCAAGCGACCTCCAGTGGATCGTTGATTCCTACACGTTGGTCTTCGCCGGTTTGTTGCTGACTGCGGGTGCACTCGGCGACAAGTTCGGTCGCCGCGGCGCATTGCAGATCGGTTTCATTCTCTTCGGCATAGGTTCGGTGGCATCGGCGATCGCAACGTCTTCAGGTCAACTGATTTCCACTCGCGCCTTCATGGGAATCGGTGGCGCGCTCATCATGCCGGCGACGTTGTCGATCATTACCAATGTGTTCCCGCCGGAAGAACGATCGAAGGCCATCGGCGTCTGGGCCGGAACGGCAGGACTCGGCGGAGCATTGGGCCCCCTCACCGGTGGATTCCTCGTGCAGCATTTCTATTGGGGTTCGGTATTCCTCGTAAACATTCCGATCGTGGTGATCGGGCTTATTGCCGGAGTCTTCCTCATCCCAACATCGAAGGATCCATCGGCACCGCGACTCGATCCGGTGGGTGCGGTCACCTCAATCGTTGGGCTCACCCTTTTGCTGTTCGCCATCATCGAAGCTCCCGACAACGGCTGGGGTTCATCGCAAACGCTTCTCTATGGCGGCGCCGGGATCGCGCTGTTGGTCGGCTTCATTCTTTGGGAAGCGAAGTCCGATCACCCGATGCTCGATGTCACGTTCTTCAAGAAAGCT
Organism: Actinomycetes bacterium; assembly: GCA_037139155.1. Taxonomy (GTDB): domain Bacteria; phylum Actinomycetota; class Acidimicrobiia; order Acidimicrobiales; family Acidimicrobilacustridaceae; genus Acidimicrobilacustris. Next base: position 1,456 of record JBAXGZ010000062.1, read on the forward strand.
CGATTCACCGCCGCGGCTGGCGCGATCACGCTCGTGTTCTTCTCGATGTTCGGTTCGTTGTTCCTGTTGACGCAGTACTTCCAGTTCGTTCTCGGCTACTCGCCACTTGAGACGGGTATTCGGATGATTCCGTTCGCGGTCGCCATGATGGTGGTAGCACCGCTCAGTTCGAAGGTCGTCGAACGCATTGGTTCGAAGATCACCGTTGCGTGCGGGCTCGGGCTCGTCACGGTGGGCCTTGTCAGCATGGTGGGTCTGCAGGTCGATACCCCGTACTCGAACATCTTCTGGCGTCTCATGCTGATGTCGGCGGGCATGGGTCTCACCATGGCCCCGGCGACCGAATCAGTAATGGGGTCGTTGCCCCTGTTCAAGGCCGGTGTGGGTTCAGCGGTGAATGACACCACTCGTCAGGTGGGCGGTGCCCTTGGTGTTGCCGTCATCGGATCGGTGCTGGCCACGACCTACGGCAATCAGGTGCGGGATTTCCTGGTTGGCCTCGGCCTTCCCCTTCCGCAGCCAGCCATCGATGCAGCGAGCAACAGCATTGGAGCGGTGCAGAACGGCATTGTTCCGACACTTCAGGAACTGGGACTCACTGATGTGGCGGCGAAGGTCAGTGCCGAGGCCAATTCCGCCTTTGTGAGCGCGGTTCATTGGGGCGTCCTGACTGCTGCGGCGGCAACCGCAATCGGTGTGGTGGTGGTGTTGCTCTTCCTTCCCGCTCGAGCCCGGGTCGACGATGTCGCGGAACAGGATGTCGAATTCATCGGCGAGCGGGTCGAGGATCTCCTGCCGGACTGATCCACGACTAACCTGCGCATCCGTGATCCTTTCTGACCGCACCATCCGCGAAGAGATCGAAATCGGCCGCATCATCATCGAGCCTTTTGATCCCAGTTGCGTCCAGCCCTCTTCGGTCGACCTTCATATCGATCGCTTCTTCCGGGTGTTCCGTAATCACACGATGGGTCATATCGATGTGAAGCAGAACCTCGAGGATCTCACCGAACTCGTCGAGATCGGACCGGACGACACGTTCATTCTTCACCCCGGTGAATTCGTGCTCGGTTCGACCAGCGAGCGGGTCGCGTTGCCGTCCGACCTCGTTGCTCGCCTCGAAGGTAAGTCCTCCCTCGGTCGACTCGGACTGCTCATCCATTCCACCGCCGGTTTCGTCGATGCCGGGTGGGATGGTCAGCTCACGCTTGAACTTTCGAACGTTGCCAGTCTTCCCATCACGCTCTATCCGGGCATGAAGATCGGGCAGATTTCGTTTATCCGCATGACCACTGCGGCCGACAACCCTTACGGCTCATCGGCAGTCGGTTCGAAGTACCAGGGCCAAATCGGCCCCCGCCCCAGCCGCTACTGGGAAAACTTCCGCTGATTTCCCTGCTTCTTCCTTGCTGACAGGGATGGAGCAGATCAGCCGGGGCATCAAACGCGCACGTTGCGAAAGCAACGGCGCGACCGACTCGCGGAACGACAGCGAAGCGTCTGACGGGTGGCGCCCAAGAGGAGGGCATCCACGCGCAGCGAAGCGAGCATGGATGTGCCTCTTGGGTGACAGGACCCGTCAGACGTGAAGCGGACCGTTAGACGACCGGTGTGATCGTGACGTCGGCTTCGGAGCGTTCAAGTGCTTCGAGGATGTGCATCGAGATGTCGGCAACCTTCACCTCGTCTTCGGTGACACCCTGAGACTTCACACCGTCGTCGATCATGATGTAACAGAACGGGCATGCAACCGCGATCTTCGTTGCCCCGGTGCGCAGAAGTTCTTGCGAGCGGTCAACGTTGATCTGCTTGCCGGTGCTTTCTTCCATCCACATGCGGCCACCGCCCGCACCGCAGCACATTCCCTCGGTGCCGTTACGGCTGGCTTCAACGATTTCGATACCACCGAGGGAGCCGATGACTTTGCGCGGTGCCATGTAGACGTCGTTGTGGCGACCGAGGTAGCAGGAGTCGTGATACACAACCCGCTCTTCGAGTCTTGCGTTCGACAGATCGAGCTTGCCTGAATCGATCAGGAACTCGAGGAACTGACTGTGATGCACGACCTCGTAGTTGCCACCCATTTGCGGGTACTCGTTGGCGAGCGTGTTGAAGCAATGCGGGCACTGCGTGATGATCTTCTTCACGCCCATCCCATTAAGCGTTTCGATGTTCTGCATGGCGAGCATCTGGAAGATGTATTCGTTGCCCGAACGACGTGCGGGATCACCGGTGCACATCTCGGCTGGGCCGAGGATTGAGAAGGAGATGCCTGAGCGCTGCAGGAGCTGCGCCATTGCTTGGGTGACCTTCTTGTTCTTGTCGTCGAAGGAACCCGCACAGCCGACCCAATAGAGGTACTCAGCTTCGAGGGGGCTCGAACCATCGAGAATTTCGATGCCTTCGAACTTCTCGGCCCAATCACCGCGATCGGCCTGACTCATGCCCCACGGGTTGCCGGAGTTCTCCATCGAGCGATAGGCGTTACCGAGTTCGGTGGGGAAGTTCGACTCCATGAGCGACAAGTAGCGACGCATGTCGAGGATCTTGTCGAGGATTTCGATATTGACCGGACAGATTTCGTCGCAGGCTTTGCACGAGGTGCAGGCCCAGACCTCTTCGGGAGTAACGCGTTCGAAGAGAGAGTTAGCGCTCACGGTGATTTCCGCAACGACACCGAGTGGTGGCGACACCTGCGGCGTTCCGGTGGCGGCCATAACTTCGCCTGACTTCAGAACGATTTCGCGCGGGTCAAGCGGCTTGCCGGTTGCGTGTGCCGGACACACCGAGGTGCAGCGACCGCACATGGTGCAGGCATCGAGGTCGAGCAACTGCTTCCAGGTGAAGTCTTCGATTGTCGAAGCTCCAAACGATTCGAGTTCGGTTTCCATGAGGTTCGGCATCGGCTTCATCGCACCCTTGGGGCGCTCGCGATCCTTGAGATACATGTTCAGCGGCGACGTGAAGATATGACGCAGCATCGTGATCGGAAGAATGACGAGGAAGGCGAAGAAGGAAAGGATGTGGAGGATCCACCACACCTGATGTCCGCCAGCGAGATTCGAGTTGTTCTCGATAAGTGTGGCGATCGGCCAACCCACGAACGACCACTTCTCGAACGAAGGCATTCCCGTTTCGGCGATACGCCAGGCCTCGACGCCGAAACCGGTCACGGTGATGGCGAGAAAGACACCGAGAATGACGGCGTGTTCGGGCTTGGTCTTGATGCGAATGCGATACGGACGCTGAACGTAGCGACGGATGATCGCCCACATGACGCCAATGAACAGGCACAGGCCGGCAAGATCGCCGATGAATGAATACGCCATGTAGACGTTCCCGTTGAGGAACTTCCACGACTCGGGGATCTGGTGATTGATTTCGAGGATCGTGGTAACGGCGAGAAGCACCACGAATGAGAAGTAGATGAGCGAATGCATGATGCCGGCGGCGGGATCGCGCAGGAGGGTCTGCATGTACACACCGGCTCGGAAATCACCGAGGCGACGCTTGACGTTCTTTGTCGTTGTGCGGCGATCGTCGGGCTTGCCTCGGGTCCAGTTCTTGACCCGCTGGCCGAACAGCACTGCTCCGTAAATGAGCAGGACCGGCATCATTACGTAGAAGGCGATCTGCAGCGCCGTCGGAATTCCGCCGAACACCTCACGGGTGGTGGGTGATTCGTCGTGCTGCTGGAACACCGCGCTGGTAACACCCGAAAGTGCCGTCACGATCGCAAAAGCGATTCCGATGACGAGGACGAGATGTGGGCCCTTGATCCGTTTACGTTCCATACAGTTCGCAAACCTACTCGCGCCTCTAGGCGCGAAGCCTCACCAGCGGGCCGCGAACGGCGTTGGTGAGGGGTTCAGGACTCGTCGGCCATGCGGGCTGCAAGGTTGCGCAGCAACTGCACGGCAAAACCGGGAACTTCGTCAATGAGCCCGTTGAACTCGCGCTGAGCGATCACCAAGACCTCCATGGCCGAATCGGCCGTGACGGTGGCGGTGCGGACACCACCGGTCAGAGGGGCAAGTTCACCCACGACCGAACCCGGACCGAGATTGGCGACGGTTGCACCGTCTCGGGTGACGGTGGCCGAACCGGTGACAATCACGAAACATTCGTGACCGGGCTCACCTTCGCGGACCAAGACCTTCCCTGCATCCACCGAAATTTCGACTGCTGCTGCTGCCACTTGCTGGAGCTGGCGCTTGTCACACTCTGCAAAAAGAGGGACCTGAGCCAGATGATCGAGCCATGCGTCGCGTGCCATAGGGCGAAGCATAGGGAGAACCTCGTCCTCGTGCTTGATGAATCGGCCACCGACCCTTCATGACTAGGAAACAATCGGGAAACAGGCCGCACCTACGGTGGGATGAATGGATGTGGCGCTGCTCCGTTGGCCGTTGGAAGAAGACCGTCGTCAGGCGCTGGCGGCTCGAGGCGCCTCTCGCTTGCTGTTGGTCGACGCCGACACACAGGCCCCCGAGGCCGCTGATTGCCTCGAGGACTGGATTCGCCTCCCCGCCAGTCAGGACGATATCGACGCCCGATGCCGGGCCATCGCCACCCGATCAAGGGTGCACAACTACGAGACGCCGGCACTTGATCCCGATGGCGTGTTGCGAGTTGGAGCGGGATGGGTGTCACTGCCTCCGCTGGAGGCTCGCCTCATGTCGGCGCTCCTCGACCGATTCGGAGCGGTTGTAAGCCGGGACAATCTCTCCCGCAATGGCTGGCCCACCGGCGCTCCCGGTCGCAATGCCCTCGATGTCCACATGCTGAGACTTCGTCGTCGAATCGCCCCTCTAGGGCTGGCAATCCGAACGGTTCGTTCCCGCGGCTACTTATTGGAAGCCGGCGAGTTTGAGATGGTTCAGCCGGCCTGACGGGCAACAGCGTCGGCGGCAGCATTCGCTGCTTCGGCGTCACCGAGGTAGCGGTCAGTCAGTGCCAGAGGCTCGGTCGGAATCATGGCCTCGTCGAGGTCGAACCGTATGGGAACCCCGGTGGGCAGATTCACATCGGCGATATCGGCATCGCTAATGGCATCGAGATGTTTGATGAGGGCCCGGAGACTGTTGCCATGGGCCACGACGAGCACAGTGTGGCCGGCCCGAAGATCGGGGACAATCCCGTCGTACCAATAGGGAAGCATGCGGTCAACGACATCGGCGAGGCATTCCGAGGCGGGAAGCACATCGGCGGGAAGTGAGGCGTAGCGCTCGTCGAAGCGGGGGTGGCGAGGGTCGTCGAGTTCGAGCTTCGGAGGCGGGACGTCATAGGACCGACGCCATTCGAAGACCTGGTCTTTGCCGTACTTCTCGGTGGTCTCCTTCTTGTCCATGCCCTGCAGCGCGCCGTAGTGACGTTCGTTGAGGCGCCACGAGCGACGAACCGGGACCCAAAGCCGGCCCATGCCGTCGAGGGCCAGGTTGGCGGTTCTGATCGCCCGAGTTTGGAGAGAGGTGTGGACGACGGTGGGAGCAACGCCCGCGGCGGTCATGGCCGGCCCGGCAGCACTGGCCTCGGCCTGTCCCTGGGCGGTCAGATCGGCGTCGTACCAGCCGGTGAAGAGGTTTTCGAGGTTCCAGGTGCTCTGACCATGGCGCAGCAGGACGAGGGTGGAAGTCATGGTCCCAGTCTGCCCCAACATGCTTCGCGAGCAGGGCGCCACTGGATGGAGTTCGGCCGAGGGAGTTCCTGGAGGATTTTTCAAAAAACTTTGGAATCTGGGAATGGATCGGCCCCGAGCAAAGTTGTTATGGTCACGCTCAACTTTCTTAGCGACAGCTACTCAGCCTCGCTCAGCAGTCGAGAAGCAACCCCCCGGTATCACTCACTACCCAGAAATAAGGAGCAACACCATGCCTAAGGCCGTCGGTATCGACCTCGGCACCACCAACTCCGTCGTCTCGGTTCTCGAGGCGGGAGACCCGGTGGTCATCCCCAACGCAGAAGGCAGCCGCACCACGCCTTCGGTGGTCGCATTCGCGAAGAACGGCGAGGTCCTCGTCGGCGAAGTGGCCAAGCGGCAATCGATCACCAACCCCGATCGCACCATTCGGTCGGTCAAGCGCCATATGGGCACCAACTGGACCATCGATATCGATGGCAAGGCCTATACCGCGCAGGAAATCTCCGCCCGCACACTCATGAAGCTGAAGCGAGACGCCGAGGCGTACCTCGGTGACACCGTTACCCAGGCCGTCATCACCGTTCCGGCGTACTTCGACGACGCCCAGCGCACGGCCACGAAGGAAGCCGGTCAGATCGCCGGTCTCGAGGTGCTCCGCATCATCAACGAGCCCACCGCTGCGGCACTGGCGTACGGCCTCGAAAAAGAGTCGACCGATCAGACGATCCTCGTGTTCGACCTCGGTGGCGGCACGTTCGATGTCTCGGTCCTCGAAATCGGCGACGGCGTCTTCGAGGTGAAGTCAACCCACGGCGACACCAGCCTTGGTGGCGACGATTGGGATGAGCGCATCATCAACTGGCTCGCCGATGGCTTCAAGACCGCGCATGGCATCGACCTGTTGAAAGACAACATGGCGATCCAGCGTCTGAAGGAATCTGCCGAAAAGGCGAAGATCGAACTCTCACAGGTGCAGCAGACGCAGATCAATCTGCCGTTCATCACTGCGACTCCGGACGGTCCATTGCATCTCGACGAGCAACTCACTCGTGCGAAGTTCCAGGAACTCACCGCTGATCTTCTTGAGCGCTGTCGTGTTCCGTTCGAACAAGCAATCGTCGATGCCGGCCTTACCAAGGGCGATGTCGATCACGTTGTTCTTGTTGGTGGCTCCACCCGCATGCCGGCCGTTGTCGATCTCGTCAAGGAAATGACGGGCAACGATCCGCATAAGGGCGTGAACCCCGACGAGGTCGTCGCGATCGGCGCTGCCGTTCAGGCTGGCGTGCTCAAGGGCGAAGTGAAGGATGTTCTTCTTCTCGACGTCACGCCGTTGTCGCTTGGTATCGAAACGAAGGGCTCGGTCATGACCAAGCTCATCGAGCGCAACACCACTATCCCGACCCGCCGCACCGAGGTCTTCACCACCGCTGAGGACAATCAGCCCTCGGTCGAGATCAATGTGCTTCAGGGTGAGCGCGAGATGGCGCAGTTCAACAAGTCACTCGGCAAATTCCAACTCGTCGACCTTCCGCCCGCACCTCGCGGTGTGCCGCAGATCGAAGTCACGTTCGACATCGACGCCAACGGCATCGTGCATGTGTCAGCGAAAGACCGTGCGACGAACAAGGAACAGTCCATGACCATCACTGGTCAGTCCTCGCTGAGCAAGGACCAGATCAATCAGATGGTCAAGGACGCCGAAGCGCACGCTGCTGAAGACACAAAGCGTCGTGAGGAAGCCGATACTCGTAACAGCGCCGACACGCTCGTCTACCAAACCGAGAAGTTGCTGAAGGACCAAGGCGACAAGATCTCTGACGACGAGAAGGCATCGGTCGAGTCCAAGCTTGCTGACCTGAAGACCGCACTCGCGGGCACTGACGGCGAGGCAATCAAGGTCGCAACCGAAGCGCTTATGACCGCAAGCCAGGACTTCACCCAGAAGTTGTACGAGCAGGCTGCGGCCAGCGAATCAGCTTCAGGTGCAGCCGGCGGCACGAGCTCGGCACCCAACGATGACGAGGTCGTTGATGCCGAGATCGTCGACGACGAAGGCAAGTGACCGTGTCAGGTGACGGTGGGGTCTCCCCGGAGACCCCACCGACCGACGACGAACTGCTCGAGGCAATGGCCGCTGCTGAGCAGGGTTTGGAAGACGCCGATGCCATCGGCGAAATCGATATCGCCCTGGTTGTTGCCGAACGCGACGAGTTCCGCGACACGATGCTTCGAGTCAAAGCCGAGTTCGACAACTACCGCAAGCGTGTCGCCCGCGAACAAGAAGAACTTCGTGAACGAGCGAACGAGAATCTGGCCGAGAAATTGCTGGTCGTTCTCGATGCTTGTGAAGCGGCGATTGGTCACGGATCAACCGATGTGGAACCGATCGCCAAGATGCTTTCGGAATTGCTTGGTAGCGAAGGCCTCGTGCGATTGACGCCGGCGAACGAACCATTCGATCCGAATCTGCACGATGCAGTGATGCATGAAGAGGGTGACGGAGGCGAATCGATCGTGGTCGAGACCCTCCGCACTGGGTACCAATGGAAAAGCCGGGTGCTTCGCCCGGCCATGGTCAAGGTGAAGGGTTAGAGGTGGCTCCACAGCGCGAGTGGTTCGAGAAGAACTACTACGAAGTCCTCGGTGTGTCGGAAACGGCAACACCGAAGGACATCACGCGCGCGTACCGAAAACTCGCTCGGGAATTTCATCCCGATGCGAATCCCGGCAACGCAGCAGCCGAGGAGAAGTTCAAGGAGATCTCCGCGGCCTATGACGTGGTCGGAGACGAAACCAAACGCGCCGAATACGACGAAGTCCGTCGCAACCCGATCGGGGGCATGGGCTACGGCGGTGGCGGTGGCGGCGGATTCAACCAAGGCCCCGGAGGTTTCAACTTCGAAGGCGCTGACCTCAGTGATCTGCTGGGCGGAATGTTCGGCGGAGGCGGCGGTGGTGGACGTCGAGGTCGTCAGGGTCAGAGCCGTGGACGCGCTCCGCAACGCGGTGCCGATCTCGAGGCCGAACTCCATCTTTCTTTTCGCGACGCGTTCGCCGGTAGCGAAACCACACTGCATCTCACGAGTGATCTGCCTTGTGGCACCTGCAACGGTTCGGGCGCAGCACCCGGGACATCACCGACCACGTGTCAGCACTGTCGCGGTCGTGGTGTGTCCGACGACAACCAGGGCATGTTCTCTTTTTCTTCACCATGTCCCGTGTGTGGAGGAGCCGGTTCTGTCATCACATCACCGTGCGCAACGTGCCGCGGAACCGGCGTCGAACGACGCGCGCGCGAAGTGAAGGTGCGCATTCCTTCTGGTGTCGACGACGGTCAGCGCATCAAGTTGAAGGGCCGAGGTGGCGCCGGACGCAACGGTGGTCCCATTGGTGATCTCTATGTCATCGTGCATGTTGGTCGCGATCAGATCTTTGGTCGTGACGGAAAGAACCTCACGATCACGGTTCCGATCACTTTCGCTGAAGCCACGCTGGGCACAAAGCTCACTGTGCCAACGCTCGATGGAAAACCCGTCACGCTCAAAATTCCTGCTGGTACTCCCACCGGCAAGGTGTTTCGTGTGAAGGGCCGTGGTGTTGCAACAAAGAAAATCACGGGTGATCTACTCGTGACAGTGCAAGTCGACGTTCCTACCGATCTCAACGATGAACAGCGCGATGCGCTCGAAGCAATGGCCGCAGCCTTTCCGGCTGCTCCCCGACAGCATCTGGGGGTCTGACAATGAGTCCGATGTCCGAATCCAATTCGCAGATGCGAGCGGTATACATCATCTCGGTGGCCGCTGAACTCGCCGGCGTTCATCCACAGACCCTGCGCATCTATGAGCGCAAGGGCCTCCTCGAACCGGCACGCACCACGGGTGGTTCGCGTCGCTATAGCCAAGCCGACATCGATCACCTTCGTCGCATTCAAGAACTCACCGACGAAGGTTTGAACCTTGCCGGTGTGAAGAAAGTGCTTGCGCTCGAAGCGCACATCGCACATCTTGAAAATGTGCTCATCCAGACCCGCGCCGAAATGGCTGCTGCGGTCGAAGAGACGCATCGTTCCTACCGCCGCGATTTGGTGCCTCTGCGCCAGTCGGTGGCTCCCTTCGGCGACGCAGCCGAGGTGCTGCGCCGTCTTTCTGGTCGCTAAGCGCCGCACGCTCGCAACCCAATTGCAGCCCACAGTTCCCCAAAAGGGGGGCAGTCTGTGGGAACAAAGTTGACAATGCCATTGTTAACTTTGATATCGGGTACGCCCGAACCGCTTTTGAGCGGAAACCCATTCACTGAAACCAAGGAGTTAACGCCAGAACCATGGCTCTCGATCCAAACCGCTGGACCCTCAAGACCCAAGAGGCGGTGAACACCGCCATTGCTGCCGCTCGATCGGCCAGCAATCCCGAGGTCACCCCCGATCATCTTTTGCTCGCGCTCCTCGGCCAAGAGGAAGGCATCGTGTTGCCGATCCTTCAGAAGGTCGGCGTGGCGCCGTTGCACGTGCGCAACCTCGCCGAGGACGCGGTGTCGAAACTGCCGAAGGCCTATGGCAGCGAGTCCCGTGTCAGTCGCGAGTTCACCGCGCTCATCGACCGAGCCGACGCGAGTCGTCGTGATCTTCACGATGAGTACCTCTCGACCGAACACCTTCTTCTTGCCATGGCCGATGCCGTGGGCGTCTCCAAGGAAGACCTTCTTGCCGCAATGGTTGATGTGCGGGGAAGTCATCGCGTCACGAGCCAGAACCCTGAAGAGCAGTACCAAGCACTCGAGAAGTACGGCCAAGATCTCACCGCTCGCGCTCGCGAAGGAAAGATCGACCCGGTCATCGGTCGCGACGACGAGATTCGACGAGTTATCCAAGTGTTGTCGCGCCGCACCAAGAACAACCCGGTACTCATCGGTGAACCTGGTGTTGGTAAGACCGCGATTGTTGAAGGTCTGGCTCGGCGAATCGTTGAAGGCGATGTACCCGAAAGCCTCAAGAACAAGCGACTCATTGCCCTCGATTTATCTTCGATGGTCGCCGGTGCGAAATATCGCGGCGAGTTCGAAGAACGGCTGAAGGCCGTGCTGAAGGAGATCACCGACTCCGAAGGAGAGGTCATCACCTTCATCGACGAGATGCACACCGTCGTGGGTGCTGGTGCGGCCGAAGGCTCGATGGACGCCGGCAACATGCTCAAGCCGTTGCTTGCTCGCGGTCAATTGCGGATGATCGGTGCGACCACGCTCGATGAGTTCCGCAAATACATCGAGAAAGACGCTGCGCTGGAACGACGATTCCAGCAGGTCTTTGTCGATCAGCCCACGGTCGATGACACCATCGCCATCCTCCGTGGTCTCAAGGAACGTTACGAAGTGCATCACGGTGTGCGCATCCAGGACGCGGCACTCGTCGGTGCTGCTGTGCTTTCCGATCGTTACCTGACCGGCCGATTCCTTCCCGACAAGGCCATCGATCTTGTCGATGAGGCTGCGTCGAAGTTGCGTATCGAGATCGACTCAATGCCAACCGAAATCGATGTTGTTGATCGCCGCATTCGTCAGCTTGAGATCGAGCGAGTGGCGCTGGCGAAGGAAACTGACACCCCTTCTATCGAACGTCTTGCGACGATCGAGGAAGAACTTGCCAATCTGCGTGAGCAGATTTCGGCCATGAAGGCGCATTGGCAAAACGAGAAAGAAGCCATTGACCGCATTCGTGAGTTGAAAGAACAGCTCGAAAACAATCGCAGCCAACTTGAGCGAGAAGACGACCTCGAGAAGGCGTCAGAGATTCGTTACGGAGTTCTGCCCGAGATTGAGCGACAGATCGCCGACGCGTCGAAAGCGCTTGATGAACTTCAATCAACGCAGAAGATGCTGAAGGAAGAGGTCGACGAGGAAGACATTGCTGAAGTCATCAGCAAGTGGACAGGAGTTCCTGTCAGCCGCTTGATGGAAGGTGAGATGTCCAAACTCGTGCGCCTCGAAGAGGTGCTGCATGACCGCGTCGTTGGCCAAGACGAAGCGGTGACGGCGGTTGCCAACGCAATTCGGCGCAGTCGTGCTGGCCTTTCCGATCCCAATCGGCCCATCGGTTCGTTCCTGTTTCTGGGCCCAACTGGTGTCGGCAAAACGGAACTTGCTCGGTCGCTCGCCGACTTCATGTTCGATGACGAGCGAGCCATGATTCGCATCGACATGAGCGAATACATGGAGAAGCATTCCGTGTCACGGCTCATCGGTGCCCCTCCTGGTTATGTCGGTTACGACGAGGGTGGGCAACTCACCGAAGCAGTCCGTCGTCGGCCCTATTCGGTGGTGCTCCTTGACGAGCTTGAGAAGGCTCACCCCGATGTATTCAACGTGTTACTGCAATTGCTTGACGAGGGCCGTCTCACCGATGGTCAGGGTCGAACGGTTGACTTCACCAATGTGGTGTTGATCATGACCTCGAACCTTCCTGGTGATCCTCGTGACTACTTCAAGCCGGAGTTCGTGAACCGCATTGATGACATCGTGCGTTTCCGTTCGCTGACCGAAGAAGACTTGGGTCGCATCGTCGACAT
>JBAXGZ010000063.1:0-13479 GCA_037139155.1 Actinomycetes bacterium
TGCGAATCCATCCCCAGAGAACCAGGTAATAAGGACCCATGTTCGGCTCTTGCGACCAGACGAATTCAAGGAGAGAACCCAGAGGTCGCTTGGCAACAGCGAAACTAAAACTCTCGTCGAACCACATCGAGTCCTTTGTGCCACGTGCCAACTCGAATGCCATCACGAAGAACGATGCCGCGATTGGCGCCGCGTATTCCGCCAACGATTGCTGCCTCTGTTCCGCCATCAAAAACCTATCGGTAGCCCAAACATGGGGAGCGCCACTACTAGCGCTCCCTCGAGACCCTACGTTGCTAATCGCGAGCGATCAGTGCCTTTCTGCTCGGTAGACCCAACTCTTCGCGAGCATGCGGTCCCCTCTGGTCACTTTCACCGCAACGCCCGTCAGAGGTTCGGCGCAACCTGGGTGCATGTGAGTTCGACATGCCGGTCGACGAGGTCATCGGGCATTCCGGCAACGCTGGCCCACAGGTACACATGCTCAACGGGTGATCCGTCGGTGGCCTCGCGAATGGCAGCCACTGCATCGGCTGGGGTGAGAACACGTAGACCGGGGATCTGGCCCTTCTGGGCGGCGCCGCCGCGCAACTTTTCGACGGTGATCTCTTTGGGAGTGTCGCGACCAGAACCGGCCACAGCTGCGGCTCGGTAGGAGTTCAACTGATGGGCGTAGTGGGGGAGAATGCGCTCGAATGCCGCTTCGGGGTCGTCGGCCACGATGATGTCGAGCATCCCTCCGGTACGCGCGATCGCAGGGTCGTGGCCACCTTCGAAAAGGCCTTCCCTATAGGGCTCGAGCAGCGAACGATCAAGACTCAAAAGGCCAACGCCGAGACGACCAGCGCGCTTTGCTCCTTGTGGACCTTGATAGCCGAGCCAGATCGGAAACGGATTCTGTGCAGCTGGAGGAGTGACGATTCCATCATCGAGAAGATGACGAATCTCCCTCACCGCAGCATCGGTGAGTCCGTACCGCTTCGAGATATCTGCGCCGTAGAGCTCGTACTCGGGAACGCTGTATCCGGCACCGATGCCGAGTTCAAGACGGCCGCCCGATAACTGATCAATGACAGCGGCTTCCTCGGCGACAAGCACCGCTGGTCGCAGCGCGGCGACGAGCACTGCGGTACCAATCCGCACTCGAGTGGTTCGAGCTGCTGCTGCTGCTGCGAAAGTGAGTGGCTGGGGAAGATAGCCATCGGTGAACAAATGGTGCTCGGAGAACCAGACCGAACCGGCGCCGAGATTCTCGGCCTCCACGACGAGATCAAGCGCTCGCCCATAGACCTCAGGCCACGGACGGGCCCATGGTTCGGGATTACGAAGATCGAAGTAGAGACCGAGCTTCACGAACGATCAGGCGCCAACGGGTTTCTTGGCCACAAGGGCATCGTGGCCGATAGCCGGCTCGATGAATGGGCGGAAGTCCGGGCCACGACGAAGGTGATGACCGCCGTCGCAATTGATTGCGGTGCCGGTGATCCAACGGGATTCGTCGCTGATGAGGAAGCGAGCGAGGTTGGCGACGTCTTCGGGTTCGCCAACGTCGTTGAGCGGAGTGTTGACGATGTAGGAGTCATACACCGCAGAATCGCGCGGGATGCCTTCCATGATCTCGGTGGAAATGAATCCCGGTCGGATCGCATTGAAACGCACCTTGACCTCGCCAAATTCATCGGCCGCGTTCTTCATCATCTCTTCGATGCCCGCTTTGGCCACGCAGTACGCGCCAAACATGACATGCGTGGTGTGGCCAGCGAGTGAGGACATGCCAATGAAGGATCCACCCCCGGCAGCGACAAGGTGGGGGACCGAATGCTTCACCGACAGCATCGTGCCGAGAACGTTGAGATGCAGCACGCGGATGAACTCGTCGGTGTCGAGCAAGTGGTACGGGCCCATGCCGCCACCGCCTCCGGCGTTGGCGACGAATCCGTCAAGGCGGCCAAATGCATCGACATGGCCGGCGACAAGCGCAGCGACGTCGGATTCGACTGTGACATCGGTGACCTGATGACGGATCTGACCCGACGCGCCGCCGGCCTTGATGCGATCGACGACTTCGGTCAGTTTGCTTTCGGTGCGGCCACAGATCGTGACGTTCATTCCGTCTTCGGCGAGCCGGGTGGCGCACGCGGCGCCGATACCGGTGCCTCCACCGGTGACGATGGCTGAGCGGCCTGCAAGTGATGACGACATTGGTTCCTCCAGGAGGTTGTAAGTGAGTTCAGTGAGTTTCGTGAGAAGCGTGCGAAGGATCAGCGTTGACCACGCACAAGTCGACCCGGACGCGCTCCGGTATCGACGCCGTTACGTCGGGTGACGACACCGCTCACGATGGTGTTCACGTAACCGGTTGATCCTTGAAGGAGACGCTTGCCCCCAGCGGGAAGGTCATAGGCCATGTAGGGGCGACCGATCTCAAGACGGTTCAGATCGATGATGTTGATGTCGCCCTTCTTGCCTTCGGCGATGACACCGCGGTCGGTGAGCCCGTACAACTGTGCCGTGTCGAATGCCTGCTTCTTGACGACATACTCGAGCGGGAGGCCGGGACCGCGAGTGCGTCCGCCTTCCTTCGCCCAGAACGACAACAGATAGGTCGGGTACGACGCGTCGCAGATCATGGCGCAGTGAGCGCCGCCATCGGACAGTCCAGCGACCCCGGCGGGATGCAGGAGCATTTCGCGAACGGCATCCTGATTGCCGTTTGAGTAGTTGAAGAACGGCAGCATGGTCATTGCCCCGGCTCCGTGCTCGGAATAGGCGTCGTACAGCGCTTCGAGCGGATCGAGTCCCTGTGACTGAGCAATTGCGGCAATTGTTTTGTCGGGAGTCGGTTCGTAATCAGCCGGCGAACCGAGAGCGTACGTGCGACTCACCATGCCCTGCGCAAGCGCGTTCATGCCGTCGAAGAGCACGTTGGGATCAGAAGGAAGATCGGTCTCGGAAAGGATCTTCGCCTTGACTACGGGCTTTTGCAGTTCGGCGAACAGTTCCTCCTGGCCAAGCCGTGCGCGGAGCTCGACATATGTCGGGCGCTTCGAGAATGCATGGTGGCCGGGGAATCCGAGGAGCATTCCGAACGGTCGGGCTGCGACCTGCGGGTAAATCGGGGAACCGGCCTCATGAGCTGAAAGTGATTCGGCCATGATCTCGCGCCACAGATCGGGTGCGGCGTCGACCTGAATCAGTGCGAACGACACTGGGCAGTCGATTTCGGCTGCGAGTCGCTTCATCCATTCAACTTCGGTCTTGGGGGCGATGATGTCTTCGCCTGCAGCACCCATCGGAGCGAGTTCGAAAACTGAAGCACCACCGCGAGCCATGGCCCGGCCAAGTCCGAAGAGTTCGTCCTCGGCGGCGAATGTGCCGGGAACGGGCTCGCCGTTCATCGCACGATGACCGAGAGTGCGTGAGGTCGAGAAACCGAGTGCGCCGGCTTCGATCGCCTCGGTAACAAACTTGCCCATGAGATCGATGTCTTCGGATGACGCGGGTTCGTTGCGAGCACCTCGATCGCCCATGACGTAGGTACGCACCGCACTGTGAGCGATCTGCACTCCGAAATCGACGGCGAGATCTTGTTCCTCGAGTTTGTCGAGATAGCCGGGGAACGATTCCCAGCCCCAAGTCATTCCCTCAGTGAGCGCAGTTCCGGGAATGTCCTCAACGCCCTCCATGAGTTCGATGAGCGCGTCTTCATAACCGGGACGAACGGGAGCGAATCCGACGCCACAGTTACCACTGACGATGGTGGTGACGCCGTGTTGAGAAGACGGCTCAAGCAGTCCATCCCATGTGACCTGACCGTCGTAGTGCGTGTGGATGTCGACGAAGCCCGGAGCGACGATCATGCCGGTTGCGTCGATGACCTCGGACGCCTCGCCCTCAAGTCCCCCGCCGCGCTTCACCGCGACGATGATGCCGTTGCTGATTGCGATGTCACCGACGAAACGGTCGGTGCCGGTGCCGTCGACGATGGTGCCATTGATGATCTTCAGATCGAACATGGAGTTCCCCCTTTTCAGGAGGCTTACGTTACTACTTGGTCCACCGCTGCCTTCGTTGCGGGGCTCGGGATTTTGGTGCCGCAGATGGCCGAGTGGCGGGGGTCAAAACACGGGCAAATTGTTCAGGATCGTGGAGATCCGTCGAGATTCATCACCTCGAGCGAGAACTCGGTGATGTTGTCGAGGCTGACGGTGATCCGTCCGGTCACATCGGTCGGACAATCGCAGAGCACGAGCGTGCCTTCAATCATTTCTTCCATCGACTCGATCTGATCGGGTCTCAGCCGGTCGCCGACGAGTGCCGCGGCGCCCTCCGACAGCACCGCGGCGCGTGGTTCGACGGTGTTCACGCGAACGCCCGTGCCGTACAGCTCCATCGCCAAGCCATTCGTGATCCGATTGAGAGCGGCCTTGGTCGCGCCGTAGGCGGAAATGTTCACCGAGGTGGGAACGATCGGGTCAGAAGGACCTGTCCACAATTTCGCACTGCCACTCGAAAGGTTGACGATCCATCCTTCGCCGGCGTCGACCATCGCAGGCGCGGCGGCGAGAGAGAGATCGAGCGGAGCATTGACGTTCACCTCGAACATGATGTTGCGCCGCTTGACTGAAAATCCGGTGAGAGGCGCTTGGATCGACGCGGCGGCATTGTTTACAAGGATCTCGATGTGTCCACCCAGTGCCTCGGTTGCTTCGGGGATCACGCGAAGCCGGTCGATCGGGTCAGTGAGATCGGCGACGATCACCGCGATGTTCGTGCCATACCGAGCCAAACGTTCACGGGTCGCGTTAAGGCTCCCTTCCAGAGTCTCGTGCTGGTCGAGAGTGCGCGCAGTCAGGACGATGTCGGCACCCTCGGCCGCCATCCGTTCAGCAATCGCTGCGCCGATTCCACGGCTTGAGCCGGTGACGACGACGCGGCGACCAGCAAAGCGGCCGGCCATCACAAGCCCTTTTCTGCGACGAAACCGTCGATGCATTCGCCGATGTAGTTGCAGTCGTCATCGGAAAGCGAATGATTGTTGGGAACGATGAGGCCCCACTCCATGACGCGATCGGCGTTGGGCAGACCGTCGGTAGGAACTCGGAACTCCCGGCCGCGCAGCATGGGTTGACGAGTGATGTTGCCCGTCCAGACCATTCGCGTATCGACGCCGTGAGATTCCATCCACTGTTGCAATTCGGCGCGACGAATTCCGCAATCGGGTTGGATGATGAACGGGAACATGTGCCAACCGGTTTCGATCCCCTCGGTGAGTTGCGGGAGGATGAACAGGTGTGGGTACTTGGCGAGATGCGAACTGGTGATGGCGAAGCTGCGTTGACGACGTGCGAGGTTCTCATCGAGTTTGTCGAGTTGCACGAGACCGAAGGCCGCTGAGAGTTCCGATGGTTCGAAATTCCAGCCGTTTTCATCGAAAATAAAGATGTTGTCGTATTCGAGGCCATCATCGATTTCGCTGAAGAAGCGGTCGACTTTGCCTTTGAGCGATCCGAAAAGTTGGATCTCCGACCGGCGACCCCACCGGCGGAAGAGCAGCGCCCGATCTGCGAGTTCGTCGTTATCGAAGCACACCATGCCGCCGGTACCGGCCGCAGTGATGATGTGTGAAAGAGCAAAACTTGTGAGGGAGATATCGGCGCGTGTTCCGGTCGTGGTTCCCCGCAGAGTCTGTCCGAGTGCATCGCAGGAATCCTCGATCACGAGCAGGTTGTGGCGATCGGCGATCTCCCGTATGACATCCCAATCGGGACAGTTGCCGATGAGGTTCGGCGCCAAGATGGCGCGGGTCTTTGGTGTCACCATTTCTTCGATGCGGTTCACATCGATCTGGAACGTGTCGGGAGTGACATCGACGAATACCGGCACGGCACCTTTGCGGACGACAGGAGAGACATCGGTGGAGAAGGTCACCGAACTGGTGATGATTTCCTCTCCTGGTTGGAGATCAATTGCTTCGTACGCGAGGTAGAGCGCAGAACTTCCTGAGTTGCACATCACGCCTCGCTTCTTGGCAAAGAGATCGGCAACTCGGCGTTCCATAGCCTTGACGTTCTTGCCGATACGCATCGCCGTGGGGCCTCCGCGGAGGACTTCGACGACGGCATCGATCTCACGGTCGTCGTGGACCGAACCGGCGTAATCGATTCGGCGGTCACTATTGATACGGCTCATGTCTGCTCCTGAGTGGTGAGTGAATCGGTACGAATGGGAGTGGAACGGAGATCGGTGACCAAACGGTCGATGAGGAGGACGAGTTCAGTGCAGTCACGTTCGCTCCAGCTATCGAGGACGTCGGTCATTTGAGTAACCCGCAACGAGACGATCTGATCGTGGACGTTGCGGCCTTTCGTTGTGAGCCGAGCAACAACGAGGCGAGCATCGTCGGGGTCGGTTCGGCGTTCGACCAGTTCTGCGTCTTCAAGCGAGCGCACCTGACGATTCGCCGCGGCCGGATCCATTGAACAACGACGAGCGAGTTGGCCCATCGGTAACTCACCCGAATCCGCCAGGGTGCGGAGTATCGCGTAGCCCGCCCTCGTCACTTCGACGCCAATGGTGGCGGTTTGGCGATGGTGTACCGCTCGGTTCACCGTGAGCCGAAAGAGGCGTTCGAGCGAGCGTTCGGCATCGGCGATTGAGGTACTTGTGGGCACGGACGTACGGTACGGAGAATCATGGACTATGTCAAGGTTCTCGGCGATCGTACGATCTCGGCAAGACTCCACGAATGGCAAAAAGTTCTAAGACCGCCGCTGGCGCGCCGGCGAGAGCCGGGGTCATCCTGGCCACCCTGATTGGAGTGGCCACCGTCGCCAATCTCAACCTGTCGGTTGCGAATGTGGCTCTTCCCGACATCGGTCGCCACTTCGATGCTTCGCAGACGGCGATCAACGCCGTCGCCGTCGGTTTCTCATTGGGTCTCGCCGCCACGGTGCTGTGGTTGGGTGCGCTCGGGGATCGTTATGGGCGCCGGACGATGTTGCTGCTCGGTATGGGCCTGTCGGTACCTGCATGTCTTCTTGCTGCATTTGCTCCGTCGATATGGGTCCTAGCGTTTGCCCGAATCATGGGGGGCGTTGCCGCGGGAATGGCATTCCCGACGACGCTTGCCCTCATTACTGCCCTTTGGACGGGACCTCCGCGAACCAAATCGATCGCCTTGTGGTCCGGGATGGGTGGGGCCATGTCCGCCCTAGGTCCACTTATCGCTGGAATTTTGCTTGTTCGATTCTGGTGGGGCTCGGTCTTTCTCATCACCGTGCCTCTCGCCGTCGTTGGATTCATTGCGGCATGGTTGTACGTGCCAGCCCATGTAAATGAAGACACTGCGCCAGTCGACAACATCGGTGGGGTGCTCTCGGTGGTCATGGTCGCGGCCACTGTCATTGCGATCACCATCGCACCTGATCCTGGTTCCGGAACTACCGCGATCATCATTGGACTCGTGGCGCTTGCTGCCGTGGGAGCTTTTGTCCTTCGTCAGCGACGTATCGCCTCTCCGCTCTACGACCTGAAGCTTGCTGCTCGTCGTACCTTCTGGGTCGCTGCGGTTGCCGGAATCTTGGTTTTCGGTGCCCTCATGGGGGCGATGTTCATCGGACAGCAGTATCTGCAGAACGTCCTCGGCTATGAGACGTGGCAAGCAGGTTTAGCCATTCTTCCGACGGCGTTCTTCATGGTGGCTGCTGCGCCAGTTTCGGCCTGGTTGATCGAACGTCGGGGATCTCGAGACGCCCTCATCGCCGGCTTTGTTTCGGTGGGACTCGGCTTTGTGGTCATGTTGCTTCTTTGGAACCAGAGCGCGTCCTATGTGGTTGTGGGGCTGGCGTACTCATTCCTTGGCATCGGTGTCGGACTTGCCGGTCCGCCCGCGTCGAAGTCTCTGACCGAATCAGTGCCGGTGGCGCGGGCCGGGATGGCTTCTGCGACGGCGGATCTTCAGCGCGACCTCGGTGGCTCCGTACTTCAGGCAATTCTCGGAGCAGTCCTTACCGCTGGGTATGCGAAGGCGTTCACGGCACAGATCGCCAATGTCCCTTCGACCGTTTCCGATTCGGTCGTCGGTCAACTCACGAAATCGTTCTCGAGCGCCGAGAATCTTGCGACGCAGTACCCGCAGTATGCCGATCAGATCGTGTCCGCCGCGCGTCAATCATTTATCGATGGTCAACAGGCGGCATTCGCCGTGGGAATCGTTGCGATGTTGATCGGCCTCGGCGTGGTGTGGTTCGGTTTCCCGACGAAAAAAGCCGAGGCCGAACTTGTCGCCGGCTATCAGCTCAGCGACGCGTCGACCTCGGCTTGATCGCCTGATCGATTCTTAGATCAACTCAGCGGTGCTGGATTGCGGCGAGCACCTGCAGTGAAGGTCACCGGCATGTGCTTAATGCCACCGATGAAGTTCGAACGCAGAATTTCAACGTCGCCATTGAGACGCATGTCGGGAATGCGTTCGAGAATCTCGCGGAAGATCAATTTGAGTTCCATGCGAGCGAGGTTGGCGCCGAGACAGAAGTGCTGGCCGCCGCCACCAAACGCGATGTGCTCATTCGGGAATCGCTCAATGTTGAACTGGTAGGGATCGTCGAATACTTCCTCGTCACGGTCGGCGGAGATATGCCACATGACGACCTTGTCGCCCTTCTTGATTTCCTTATCGCCGATGACGGTGTCGTCAGTTGCTGTGCGGCGGAAGTGGTACACCGGCGTCGCCCAACGGAGGATCTCCTCAATGGATTGATCGATCTTTCCGTCAATGTCGTTCGCCAGAGCGGTGTACTGATCGGGGTTTTGCATAAGCCCCCACATACCCCACGATGTGGTGTTGCGGGTGGTCTCATTGCCAGCGACGGTGAGGAGCACCATGAACATGTCGAATTCGAGTTCGCTCATCTTGTCGCCCTCGATCTCGGAATTGATCAACTTGGTGATGATGTCCTCTCGAGGATCACTCGCCCGTTCTTTTCCGAGTTGGTTGACGTAGGAATAGAGCTCGACCATCGCCGATGCATTGTCTTCCGTTGCGTATTCGGGGTCGTCAATGCCGATCATGCGGTTGGACCAGTCAAACAGCATCATTCGGTCTTCTTGGGGAACGCCCATGATTTCCGCGATGGCTTGCAAAGGAAGCTCTGAAGCGAGGTCAACGACGAAGTCGCATGATCCACGTTCGATGATGTTGTCCACGATAAGCGTGGCGCGATGCTCGAGATACTTCTCGAGCATTCCGATCATGCGTGGCGTGAAGCCCTTGTTCACAAGCAATCGGTAACGAGTGTGCTTCGGCGGATCCATGTAGAGCATCATCAGGCCGCGAGGGTCGTTTCCACCGGCTCCGTCAGCGAGTTCGTCGGGCGTGAGGATCGAGATGCCACCAGCCTCTGACGAGAACAGACCAGTATCGCGATTCACCGTCACAAGATCCTTGTGCTTCACGACGTTCCAGAAACCCTGAGCGCCGGGATACTCGTGCCAACTCACCGGATCCTCGGCACGAAGGCGGTCGAACATTTCGTAATGCTCGAGTCGCTGGAAACGATCGAGATCGAGGAGGTCGATTCCCTCGAGAGTCATACTGATCCCCTTGATTGGTGCGGCGACAGTCGGCGACGTGTCGCGGGTGCCCAAACACTAATGGACTGTCGAGGCGGCTCCACTTTCGGGGCGGGTCGCCCGTTCAGGACGGCGATCTACCGACTGTCCCGGCCCCGGAGTCCTCGGCCGAGGGTGAGACTTCGCCGGACCCAGCCGCGACCAATGGCGATGCAGCAAGGACGACGATCCCGGCAACAACAAGACCAATTCCTCCCAGTGCACCGATGACATCGCTAAGCGAGTGGTGGAATCGTTCGCCGAAAATAACGATGCCGACTGCTCCGGCGACCAGGGGATTACCGCCGACGAATGGGGCGAGTGCGGCCGCAAGGCTGCCTTGGCGGAAGGCAACCTGCTGGAGCAGAAGGGCACCGAGTTCACACAGGCCGAGGAAGGCCAAAAACGGTAAGAGACTGAGGATGCGGTTGTGGCTGGCGAGGTTGCTGTCAATCACTTTCAACATGACGGCGGCGGACCCGAGGGAGACCGCGGCGGCGGATCCGAAGAGCGCTGCCCGTGTGTTCGGTCGCGTGGACCGCATTGCAAGGGCGATGAGCGCGGCCATGACGACGGCGAAGACGACGACACCGATGGCCGCAGTACGCGCTGGGATCGTGTAGTCGCCATCTTGGGGGTCGGCGAAAAGAAGAAACGAGACAAGACCAATGATCGTGGCCAGCGCGCCGAGCCAGTCCCGGGTCGAGACTCTGAGGCCGCTCACGATGATTCCCAAACCAAGTGCAAAAAGGAGCGAGGTCACCATGATGGATTCGACCTCGATGAGCGAACCACGACCTAGCGCTACCGCGTGGAAGAGCCCCGACACTCCGGCAAGACCGATACCGAGAAGCCAGATTGGTCGGCGGAGAAGAAGGAGCAGAAGACGAATGACGTTCGGCGGAGTTTGCTCGATCGAACGTGCCCCTCGACTTTGGAACACGGCGGCGCCGGCCCCGGAGATCGCTGCGAAGAGAGCGAGAACCAACGCAGCCGCAGACATCGGCCCAAGCGTAGGAGATTGCTATCGAAAGGCGTGTCGAATCAGCCGAGACATGGTGTCTGATGAGATCAGTGCTCGGTGAGCCGCCGATTTCTTCCGAAACGTGGCGGGTAGCGTTTGATTGTCGGCGTTCACCATGAGCGGTCCGACGGCTGGAACTCATGTCCCCTCAGCACCGCGCTCAGCGTCGATCTGTTCATCGTCCTCGCCAGATGGCAGGGATCGCCCTTGTGTTGTGCCTGATCGCGCTCGCCGGGGTGATGTCCTCTGGAACAGCTGACGCGACTCAAGAGAACTTCGGTTTGAGCCCATCGTTTGTCGGTGCGCCGTATTTCGCTCCTGGCTCGGTGTACGGCGCGAACTTTCCCGATCCATCGGTGGTCTGGGATCCAGACACACAGCGGTACTACGCGTTCTCAACAACCACCGGCGGTGTGTATGTGCCGGTCATGTGGTCAACAGATCTTGTGACATGGACCGCTCGTTCTCGACATTCGATCGTGAATCCGAACGGTGAATATCACGACGCATTGCCGGATCCATCCCCGACAGGCACTACGTGGACGTCGAACAATCCAAGATTCCCGGACGAACTATGGGCGCCATCGGTCGCGAAGTTGTCGGGTAATGGAGCGAGCGCGTGGTTCATGTTCTATTCGCTCAGGGTGAACCAAGAAGGAAAACGTTGCATCTTCTACGCGACAAGCCAGACCGCTGACGGTCCGTACACCGCACCCTCACCTATGTATTGCGGGAACAGGCCGATGGGCTACATCGATCCTCAAGTATTCGTCGATGGAAACAAAACTTGGTTGGTCCTGAAAGACGAAGGTGAAGTCGGTGTTGCATGGTCAGCGATTTGGGCCCGCGAGATCACTGTCACTGGTACCCAATCGGTCGCCTGGAAAGACGCGGATGGAACACCGAATGGTTGGTTCACCCCTCTGCTTCAGGCAACCGGCGGATGGGACCGAGGTGTGGTCGAGAACCCCTCGGTCGTGCGCCTTTCTGATGGAGTGCCGACCCTTTTCTATTCGGGTGGTTTGTGGAACTCCGATGAGTATTCGATGGGGATGGCGAAGTGCGGGGAATTTCGTTTCAGTTGGACTCCCATCTGTACTCGTGTCGGTACCGGTCAGATCATGGGGCGACGTCAGGGCATGAAAGGCATCGGTGGTTCCACTGCGTTTCGTGGTGCTGGTGATTCGATCTATCTGGCGAATCACTATTGGGATGACCGCTTTGAGCCGAACTACCCGGTGAATCAGCGTCGCCTTGTTGTTGATCGCGCGTACGAGGCCTACGGCGGTCTCGTGTTTACTCATGATCTTGGACCCACAGGAGTTGCGTCGAGAAGTGGGTATGTGGTGCTCAGTCCGACTCGTGTTCTCGATACGCGTCAACCCGTTGGTGTCGCATCGAATCGTGCGCTCGAAGCCGGCGAGGTCTTCGCTCTTGATGTGTCATCGCAAACCACTGCGACGACGACAGCGGTGACGATGAATGTCACGGTCGATGGGGCATCTGCACCTGGCTACATCACGGCGTATGCATGCGGGGAACCTCCGTTGGCCTCGAATCTGAATTATGAGAGAGGTTCTCCTTCTACCAATCAGGTCACGGTTCGGGTCAACAACAGCCGCAAAGTCTGTTTCTATGCTCAATCATCGACGCATCTGATTGTCGATATGCAGGGCCGCTTCGACTCAAACGTGTCTGCAGGTATCACGCCGGTGGCACCAACCCGCGTGCTTGACACCCGAACGGGTGCATCGATCTCCGCCTCCGGAACGATCGATGTTTCGATCGTCGGGCGGGCGGGTGTTCCTGCAGGTGCGACTGCTGCTCTTGTCAGCATCACCGCTGATGGCGCTGCCGGTGCTGGGTACCTCACTGCTTGGCAGTGCGGTGATCCGAGACCGACGGTTTCGAACGTCAACTATGCGAAGACGTTGCCGTCAGGTAATGGCGCAATCGTTCCGCTGTCTCTGGGCGGCTCCCTTTGTATCTTTTCGCAGTCTCGGACCGACGTCATCGTCGACGTCTTCGGGTATGTCGGACCGAACGGACAACGACTCAACATTTCCGCACCCACTCGAGTCTTCGACTCACGTCTGTCAACCGTTGTGGTTGACGGCGGGCAAACGATTCCGTTGCAGGTGACGGGCGCAGGACGTGCATCGACTGGTTCGACCGCGGTCGAAGTGAATGTCACGGCAACTGAAGCACGCGCGCCAGGCTGGGTCTCGGTCTTCCCTTGTTCATTCCCTCCGGCGCCAGGGTCGGAAACCTCGGTGCTGAATCTCGTGGCAGGACAAACCAAGGCCGCGCACGTGGTCGTACCCGTGGGCACCGCCGGACCGGCCGCTGGTCAGATCTGTCTGCGGACCCAAAATCCAACGCATCTCGTCGTCGATCTCTCCGGTGGCTACAGCTGATCCCACGCCGCCCTCCGGAGTGCAGTTGGTCCTTGCAGCGAAGGTGATCAGACGCAGTGGCTCTTGGGGATCGCATGCTCGCGAAGAGTTGGGTCCACCGAGCAGAAAGACACTGATCGCTCGCGATTGGAAACGTAGGGTTTCGAGAGAGCGCTAGTGGTCGGGCTCCCTATGTTTGACTTAGCGATCGGTTGTTGATGGTGGAACGAAGGCAGCAGTCACTCGCGGAGTATGCGGCGCCAATAGCGGCTTCGTTCTTCGTGATGGCATTCGAGCTGGCGCGTGGCGCAAAGGACTCGATGTGGCTTGACGAGAGTTTTGGTTTCGCTGTTGCCAAGCGACCTCTGGGTTCCTTCCTTGAATTCGTCTGGTCGCAAGAGCCGAACATGGGTCCTTACTACCTGGTTCTCTGGGGATGGATTCGCC
>JBAXGZ010000064.1:0-13469 GCA_037139155.1 Actinomycetes bacterium
TGGTGGTCCTGGCGGCGCTCCTGGTGGCGGTCCCGGTGGTCGTCCTGGTGGTGGCGGTCGTCCTGGTGGCGGTCGTCCCGGCGGCGGTCCCGGTGGTCCGCGCCCGAAGCGTAAGGGTCGTCGCCGTCGTAACCGCGATGAACTTCAGCCGATCGATGCACCGAGTTACACACCGCGCGAGGCACCGATCCCCACTGGCGAGGTCGTTGTAGAGCGTGCATCAACCGCGCAGGATCTCGGTCCCAAGATGAACCGCACGGCGGCTGACGTTGTTCGTTTCCTCATGCAGCAGGGCGAGATGGTCACGGCAACGCAATCGTTGAGCGACGACATGATCGAGCTGTTCGCGGCGGAAATCGGCGCGCAGATCCGTCTTGTCAATCCCGGCGAAGAGCAAGAAGTTGAACTGCAGAAGATGCTCATGCTCGAAGAGGACGTCGACGACGTCACCTACGAAGCCTGGCCGCATCGTCCGCCAGTTATCACCGTCATGGGTCATGTCGATCACGGCAAGACCAAACTTCTCGATCAGATCCGTCATGCCAATGTTGTTGCCGGTGAAGCCGGTGGCATCACTCAGCACATCGGTGCCTATCAGGTCACTCAAGATGGCCGCGCCATCACGTTCCTCGATACTCCGGGCCATGAGGCGTTCACCGCGATGCGCGCCCGCGGTGCCGATGCAACTGACGTCGTCATTCTCGTTGTTGCCGCCGACGACGGCGTGATGCCGCAGACGGTCGAAGCAATCAATCACGCCAAAGCCGCCGATGTCCCGATCATCGTTGCGATCAACAAGGTCGATCGTGACAATGCCGATCCGACCCGCGTGATGCAGCAATTGTCCGAGTACGCACTTGTCCCCGAAGCATGGGGCGGCGAGACAGTCATGGTCGAAGTCTCCGCTCTTCAGAATCTCGGTATCGACGACCTTCTTGAGAACGTCCTCATCATGGCCGACCTCGAAGATCTCCGAGCCAATTCCGAAGGTCGCGCTCGTGGCGTCGTGCTCGAATCGAACCTCGACATTGGTCGCGGTCCTGTCGCCACTGTGCTTGTGCAGCACGGAACACTGCGTGTCGGCGACCCGATGGTTGCCGGTGCAGCATGGGGACGCGTCCGTGCCCTAATCGACGACAACGGCAATCAGATCAAAGAAGCCGGTCCGTCGGCACCGGTGCAGGTTCTCGGTCTTTCCGATGTCGCCGTTGCTGGTGATCGCTTCGTTGTTGCTCCCGACGAAAAGACCGCATCGAAGGTTGCTGCGACTCGCGAACATTGGCTGCGCGTCGCCACGATCGGTCGCGAAGCTCATGCAATGAGCGGTGGCGCCAAGCTCGAGGACATCTTCCAGCAGATCCAAGCGGGTGAGTCGGCAACACTCAATCTCATTCTGAAGGCCGATGTCACCGGTTCTCTCGAAGCTCTCACCGAGAGCCTCAAGAAGCTCGAGCGCGACGAGGTCAAACTCGCATTCGTGCATCGTGCCGTCGGCGGCATCACGCAAAACGATGTGCAGTTGGCTGCCACCTCGAACGCCACGATCATCGGCTTCAACGTCCGACCTGATCGTCAGGCCCGCGAGTTGGCCGACACCGAACACGTCGAGATCCGCGCCTACGAAATCATTTATCAGGTGCTCGAGGACATCGAGAAAGCCATGCTCGGCCTTCTCAAGCCCGAGTTCGAAGAAATCGTCACTGGCGAAGCCGAGGTCCGCGAAATCTTCCGTGTTCCCAAGGTCGGAGCAATCGCCGGTTGTTATGTCACCAACGGCCAGATCACCCGCGGTTCCAAGGTGCGCTTCCTTCGTGAAGGAACTGTCATTTGGAAGGGTTCGATCGCGTCGCTGCGTCGCTTCAAAGACGACGTCCGCGAAGTTGCTTCTGGTTTCGAGTGCGGTATTGGTCTCACCGATTTCCAGGATCTCAAGCCCGGCGACATCATCGAAACCTACGAGGATCGAGAGATCCCGCGCACCTAGGTCCTATCGGACGATTCGTCGTCTGGACCCTTTCGGTTAGTCAGGAGGCGATTTCATGAGTCGACGAAGTAATCACGGCTCGGCCCGTCAGTATCCACGCACTGCTCGTCTCAATGAGTTGCTGCGCGAAATCATTGCCGACGAACTCGAGCGCATGGACGATGACCGCCTTCATCTCGTCACCGTTACCTCAGTCGATATCGAGGGCGATCTGCGCCACGCGCAGGTGTTCTTCGATTCGATCCAAGAGGAAGAGGGCGACGCGGAAATCCTCGAAGCGTTCGGCGAGATTCGCTATCGGCTGCAAGCGGCCATTGGTCGTGAAGCCCGGATGAAACGAACCCCGGAACTCTCCTTTGCTCCCGACCCCGCGGTGCGTGCTGGCGCGCGAATCGAAACGTTGCTGGCCGAAGGCCCCCGACCGGAACCCGACGCCACCGAATCGTGAGTGCAAAGAAGCGCGATGACGGACCCGATGGGCTCGTCGTTGTAGAGAAGGCAGCTAGTTGGACCTCGCACGATGTCGTAGCGAAGTCACGCGGGTTGCTTGGTACGCGAAAAGTCGGGCATTCCGGCACACTCGATCCTGATGCCACCGGCGTTCTTCTTCTTGGCGTCGGACGCGTCACGAGATTGTTGAAGTACCTGACCGCACTGCCCAAGACCTACACCTGCGAGATCGTGTTCGGAACAGAAACGTCGACACTTGACTCCTCCGGTGACGTCACGGCCACCCACGACATGTCGGCATTGTCGTTCGCACAGGTCGAAGCTGCGGTTCCGCAACTGACCGGCGACATCATGCAGATCCCGCCGATGGTGTCGGCAGTGAAGGTGGATGGGAAACGGTTGCATCAGCTCGCTCGAGAGGGAATCGAGGTGGAACGAGCTCCGCGTCCGGTCACGATCCACCGATTTACCGTTGCTCCTACCGACGATCCTCTTGTGGTCACCGCCGAGGTCGAGTGTTCCTCGGGAACCTACGTGCGCACGCTCGCCGCTGATCTTGGTCATGCTCTGGGTGGTGGCGCACATTTGCGCGAACTCCGTCGCACAACGATCGGATCATTCACGTTGGCCGAAGCGCATGTCCTCGAAGCCGTCTCGCCCGACGTGCTTCTGACCCCCGCCCAGGCGATGCGGGATCTCCCCGTTGTCGCAGTCAGCGAGTCGGAACGGATTGATGTTGGTCATGGCAAGGCGTTGACGATCGATGATCGCTTTCGCGGTGACGGCCCGTGGTCGGTTGTCGATGACGAGGGTCGATTGCTCGCCGTCTACATCGCTCATCGCGCGGGAACGGCCAAGCCCGATGTCGTCGTTGCGCCGGTCGATGGACGGTAGCGTTCGAACGTCATGAATGTCATCTACGACAACGAAGGGTCGATCCACAGCGGTCGAGGTGCCGCGGTCACCATCGGCGCATTTGATGGAGTGCATCGCGGACATCGTCAGGTCATCGCGAACCTTCGTCGTCTTGCGGGCGAACAGGGGCTTCAGGCCGTGGTGGTGACGTTCGATCGTCATCCGGCATCGGTGGTCCGACCCGAATCGGCTCCGCTTCTGCTGACTGATCTCGATCAGAAACTCGAACTACTCGCCGAATGCGGTGTCGACGCAACCTTCGTCGTCCGATTCGACGAGGGGCGGGCCCAACAGACCGCGACCGATTTCGTCGTCAAGGATCTTGTCGGCACCTTGAATGCGAAACTGATCATGGTGGGAAGCGATTTCCACTTCGGGAACCGCCGCGCCGGGAACGTGGAACTGCTCACCGAAATGGGTGCCGATCTGGGTTTCGAAACCATCGCCCACGACCTCGTCGATAGCGATGGGCTTCCTTCTCTCGAATCGGTGTCCTCGACCAGGATTCGTGCGGCATTGCGTGCCGGTGATCTCGATGCTGCCAACGTCATGTTGGGTCGTCCGCATGAGGTCCGTGGCATCGTTGGGCACGGAGATGGCCGCGCTCGCGACCTCGGTTTCCGCACCGCCAATCTTGCCGTGCCCGAATCGATCTGCCTTCCGGCCGATGGCATTTACGCCGGTTGGTGTCGCACTCCCGACGGGGTCAATCGTGCCTGTGCCATCTCGCTGGGCCGTCGGCCCACCTTCTATGAGTTCGCCGACACCTCATTGCTCGAGGCTCATCTCATCGATTTCGAAGCCGATCTCTATGGCCAGGATCTCGCGGTGCAGTTCGTCGCCCATCTTCGCAACGAACTCAAATTCGACTCGGTCGACGCCCTCATCACACAGATGAGCATTGATGTCGATCAGTGCCGAAGTCTTCTCTTGGGTTGACCACACCCAACCTCGGACTCGTTACCAGCCCTCGTCGGGAATGGCGAAGAATTCGCTGTAGGCCTGCATCTGTTCTTGGCGTGCCGGAACATCGATGCCGATCTGCTCGACGTCATAGATGACCTTGCCGAAACGGTCGCGCTCATGGGTCGCTCCGTACTCGGCCAGTGCCGCTTCGGCCCGAGCATCCATTGGCTGTCCGGCCACTTCGTAGATTCGTCGAATCGTTCCGAGATCATCGGCCATGAACTCGTCGAAACGAATATCCATCGATCGTTCCGGTCCACCGAGTAGTGCACGGTCGCGCATCGCAGCATTCAACATGTCGTCGAGTCGGTCGGCCCAGTAGTTCGAGATGGCGACTGGATCAACGGGCGACAGCGAGGTGCGCGCGGAATACGACACCATCGTTCCCATTGAGACCATGACTGAGATCGGATCGCGATGGGTAACGAGGAACGTTGCGTCGGGGAACGTCGTGGCGAGCGGTCCGAACTGCTCAAGATGCTGTGGCGACTTGAGGATCCAGCGATCGCCACCGCGCAGGAATTGGCATGCTTTCAAAACGGTCTTCATGTACTCGTAGTGCGGCGTCTGATCATGCGACTTGTAGTAGTCCCGCCACGTAGGCATGGGGGCCAACGTTTCGAACAACATGGTCGAGAAGTCGATAGCCAAAATTTGGATCTCTTCGTGCACATGCCATGTGGTCATCTCGTGCATGCGATTGAAGTCCGGCATGATGATGTCCATGACCTGAAGGCCACCTTCGGTGCGCGCCAGTCGCGGATCATCGGGAGTGTTGGCGAGGGCAGCCTCATCGAGTGAGGGGATTGGCTGCATGCTCTCCCAGTAAGGGAGCGACCGGAGGGCGGGATCGCAGGCAATCAAATTGTGAAGATGCGTGGTGCCGGTGCGGGGGAGTCCAGCGATGATGATCGGGGCCTTGATCTCGATGTCGTGGATCTCTGGATGGCGGGCGAGAAGATCAGCAAGAAGGAGTCGGTTCTTCAGCAACGAACCGGTGAGCGACGCGGCCGAGATGCGCCCCATAGGCGAGAGAGGAGCCTCAGTATCGAGGCAACGCAGCAGCAGCTCGAGACGCTCAACGAACTCCATCGGCCCGAAATCATCGAGCCCGGTTTCTGCGCTGGCTTGGGTCATGAGTGCATCGGCGTTGAGTTCGATCATGTCGGCGAACGGCGCCGCCCCGTCGAAGATGGCTTGGGCATCAGGCGAGAACTGCGGGTCGGCAAGGTCATCGAGACGCTTCGGTTCCGGGCGTGCAACTGCAGACATGGTTCCCCTTTGGGCCCGTCCCCCGACGAGCGAAACCGCATCGTAGGGCCCCCAATCCCTTGGCGTGACAGGAATCTCCCCGATTCGTCCTCGGGTGGGCGGAATGTCGAATGTCGCCTCGAACGCCCCCGCTGGTACCGTTACCGGGTCGGTTCGCACCCTGCGGACCGTGTAGCCCCTCCCGATTGCGCCAGAAACATGTTGCATGTTTCAGCGGATCACGGAGCTGGGTCCGATACCCACCAGAAAGAACACGCATGTCTGCTGAACCCGCAAACCTTCCGCCAAAGGCTGACACGATCGCCGAACACCGGACGCACCCCACCGACACGGGGTCGCCTGAGGTTCAGATCGCACTGCTGACCGACCGTATTAATCATCTGACTGAGCATCTCAAGTCACATAAGAAGGACCACCACAGCCGTCGTGGACTTCTCATGCTCGTCGGTCGCCGTCGTCGCCTGCTCGATTACGTCAAGAAGAACGACGTCGAGCGTTACCGCTCGATCATCGCAAAACTCGGCCTGCGCCGATAGTTGCGAACCGGGGGACGACCATCGCGGTCGTCCCCTCGCTGTTCCTGTCTGGGAACAGCTCCCCGGCGATACTGCGTCGTCAGTTGCCGGAGGTGAGCATCGGATCATTGCTCCGATGTTCACCTCTGGGAACTGGTCACGAGGTCGCCTCCAATTGACGGACACATGTCCGTCGCACAAAGGAGACACACATGGCTGATGCCATTTCCGTCGACGTCGTCACTCCTGGCGATGCCGACAAGACCATTACCTTTTCTGCCGGCAAGCTCGCCGGTCAGGCCGACGGTGCAGTGACCGTTCGTATCGGTGACACCGTCATGCTCGTGACTGCAACCGCGGCCAAGAGCGCACGCGATGGTGCCGATTTCTTCCCGCTCACCGTGGACATCGAAGAGCGCATGTACGCCGCTGGTCGTATCCCCGGCTCGTTCTTCCGTCGTGAAGGCAAGGCGTCTGACCAAGCCATCCTCACCTGCCGTCTTATGGACCGTCCCTTGCGTCCGTGCTTCCCTGACGGTTTCCGCAACGAGGTGCACGTTGTCGGCACCGTGCTGGCCGCCGATCTCGTCAACCCGCATGACGTTGTCGCCATTAATGGCGCGTCGGCTGCGCTCAGCCTTTCGGGCATTCCCTTCGACGGCCCCATTGGGGCTGTTCGTCTTGCCTTCAGCGCTGACGGCCAGTGGATTCCGCACCCCACCTATGAAGAGGGTTCAGAAAGCCAGTTTGAAATCGTTGTCGCTGGTCGCGCCCTCGACGGTGGCGATGTCGCCATCTCGATGGTGGAAGCCGGTGGCACCGAGGCCCAGTGGCCTGCCATGCAGGGCGGCGCCCCCAAGGTTGACGAAGCTGAGCTTGCTCGTGGACTCGAAGCCTCGAAGCAGTACATCCTTCAGTCGATCGCTGCACAGAATGAACTCGTCGCCAAGGTTGGCAAGAAAGAGCCGATGAGTTACTCGGTCACCTCGGACTATTCGCCCGAGGTCCTCACCGCGATGCAGGGCAAGCGTGAGCAGATCCTCGCCACCCAGGTCATCGTCGACAAGACCGCTCGTCTTGAAGCAGAAGCTGCACTCCGCGATCAACTTGTCGCCGAACTCGCTCCGCAGTTCGCCGATGTTGATGGTGCTGAGAAGCAACTCAAGGCTGCGTTCCGCTCGGTGACCAAGGCTGTGGTTCGTTCCCGCATTGTGAACGAAGGTGCTCGAATCGACGGTCGCGGTCCGAAAGACATTCGCCCGCTGTCGTCTGAGGTGGGCGTCCTTCCTTCAGTGCACGGTTCCGGACTCTTCCAGCGTGGAGAGACTCAGGTCCTCAACGTCACCACGCTCGGCATGCCCCGTATGGAGCAGATGATCGACGCGCTTGGCGATGTCACTCGTAAGCGTTACATGCACCACTACAACTTCCCGCCGTACTCCACAGGCGAGACCGGGTTCATGCGTGGCCCGAAGCGTCGCGAGATCGGACACGGCATGCTGGCCGAGCGTGCACTCGTACCGGTTCTTCCTTCACCGGAAGAGTTCGCCTACACAATTCGTACCGTTTCTGATGTTCTTTCCTCGAACGGTTCGACCTCGATGGGTTCGGTCTGTGGTTCGACACTTTCGATGATGGACGCCGGCGTTCCGCTGCGTGCACCCGTCGCCGGTATCGCCATGGGCCTTGTGTACGCCGACGGCAAGTACACGACGCTCACCGACATTCTCGGTGCGGAAGATGCCTTCGGTGACATGGACTTCAAGGTCGCCGGCACCGCTGACTTCGTCACCGCGCTGCAGCTCGACACCAAGATCGAAGGCATCCCCGCCGATGTTCTGGCGCAGGCTCTGCAGCAGGCGAAGGAAGCTCGTCTGGCGATCCTCGAGGTCATGGCCGGCGCCATCGCCGAACCTCGTGACGAGGTGGGCGAGACCGCTCCGAAGATCATCAGTTTCGAAATCCCGATGGACAAGATCGGTGAGGTCATCGGTCCGAAGGGCAAGGTCATCAACGCCATCCAGCAGGAGACCGGCGCCGACATCAGTGTCGACGACGATGGTTCTGTCGGTCGCGTAAGCATCGGCTCCACCGATGGTGGTGCCGTTCGCGAGGCCGAGCGTCAGATCCGTCTCATTCTCAACCCGCCCACTGCTGAAGTTGGTCAGGTGTACCAGGGCCGAGTCGTGAACGTCACCAAGTTCGGTGCGTTCGTGAACATCCTCCCGGGTCGCGACGGCCTTCTCCACATCTCCAAGATTGGTGGCGGTAAGCGCATCGACAAGGTCGAAGACGTTCTCGATCTTGGTGACGCGGTTGAAGTTCGCGTCGATGATGTCGATCCCAACGGCAAGGTGTCGCTTTCACTGGCGAGCTCGCCGGTGGCTGAAGCGTCCGAAGGTGGCGAGGCTGCCGTCGAGTCCGCACCGCGTGAGTCGGCTCCTGCCGCTTCCGCCGCTGCTGAATCGGCCGACGCTGGCGCTGAGCGCGAATATGTCTCATTCGAAGACGCATTCGATGCCGAGATCAGTTCGGAACTCGGCGATCTCGGCCCGGCCGGCCAGAACCGTGGCGGCGGCAACAGTGGCAACGGTGGACGTCGAGGCGGCAACCGTCGTCGCTGAGCCCTTTTCCGCCGCGTCGGTGAACGACGTGGAAATTGAACGATCCGAGCTGGCCTCGGGCGTGCGTCTCATCACTGAGCGCATGCCCGAGGCCCGTTCTGTCTCGGTTGGTATGTGGTTTGCGGTTGGGTCGCGCGACGAACCTGCAAACATCGCCGGCGCCTCGCATTTCCTTGAACATCTTTTGTTCAAGGGCACCGAAGAACGAACCGCTCGATCTATAGCAACCGCGGTCGACGCGGTTGGCGGCGAGATGAACGCTTATACGAGTCGTGAACACACGGCCTATTACTTGCGTCTTCCCGTCAGTGAACTTCGAGCGGGTGTCGAAATGCTTGCTGATGTCGTGAGCGAACCGGCCTTCCGGCCAGCAGAACTCGATGCGGAACGCGAAGTCATCATCGAAGAACTCCTCATGAGCGAGGACACTCCCGACGATCTCGTACTCACTGCGCTTTACGAGAGCCTCTATCCGGATCATCCGCTCGGCCGCGAGACATTGGGTGATCACGACACGGTCTCGGCGATGACACGCGACGACGTTGTTGAGTTTCATGATCGTTGGTATCGACCGTCGAATTTGGTCGTCGCCGCTGCTGGAGCCCTTGAGCATCAGCAAGTCGTCGAAGCGCTCGGGCCCCTGTTCGAAGGAACCCCAAGAGGATCTGCTCCACAACGCGAGACCCCCGATCAACATCTGCAGACACTCGTGCAGATCGATCGTCCGATCGAGCAAGTGCACGTCGCCATTGGTTGGCGAGGACTTTCGCTCGGCGACGAGGATCGCTATTCGCTTTGGGTGGCGAATCATGTTCTCGGCGGTGGTATGTCGAGTCGACTGTTCCAAGAAATTCGTGAATCTCGCGGGTTGGCGTATTCGGTCTTCTCCTCCCCATCGTCCTATTCGGATGCGGGATCATTCATCGTCTACGCCGGAACTGCACTTGCTCGACTCGCGGATCTTCTGTCGGTCACCGACGATGTCCTGGCAACCTTCCTCGCCGATGGCATTACCGAAGAAGAACTGGCGATCGCGTTGGGCTATCTCGAAGGTTCCATGCTTCTTGGACTCGAAGACAGCGGTTCGCGCATGGCTCGTTTGGGTAACGGACTGGTCACCCGCGACGA
Source organism: Actinomycetes bacterium (assembly GCA_037139155.1). Classification (GTDB taxonomy): domain Bacteria; phylum Actinomycetota; class Acidimicrobiia; order Acidimicrobiales; family Acidimicrobilacustridaceae; genus Acidimicrobilacustris. The sequence goes on from JBAXGZ010000064.1 coordinate 9,855, forward strand.
CATCACCTCGATCGACGAGCACATTCGCCGTATTCGGGCCGTGACCGTCGAGGACGTGCATTCGGTGATCACCCGTGTGCTCGGATCCCCTCGGGTGGTTTCGGCGGTCGGTCCCTTGGGCGACGGATCAGCAGCACTCGAACGCTTCGCCGACGGCTAGTTTCGGGTCATGACCTTGCGAATCGGAGTCTTCGGTGCTGGCGGTCGTATGGGCAGCACGGTCTGCCGTGCGGTTGACGACGATCCTGCTCTGGAATTAGTCGCCGCGGTCGACCCCCATCACGCTGGTCTCGACATGCGTCAGGTCACTGGTTCCGATCAACCGTTCTTGGTGGCGGCCGATGGTCAGGCCTTTCTCGATGCCCGAACCGATGTGGTCATCGACTTCACTCATCTCGACGCTGCCCGCGCCAATCTCCTGTGGCTCGCCGAACACGGGATCCACGCCGTCGCCGGGACCACGGGTTTCTCTGATGCCGATCTCGATGCGTTCCGCGCAAGCTTCACTTCATCGAACTGCGTGATTGCTCCCAACTTCGCCATCGGGGCCGTGCTCATGATGCGATTCGCTGAATTGGCCGCGCCGTATTTCGAGACCGCCGAAATCGTTGAACTCCATCACGACGCCAAACTCGACGCGCCATCCGGAACGGCGATGCTTACTGCTGAGCGCATGGCTCAGGCATCAGCCGATTGGGCTGCTGATCCAACCCGAACCGAAATTCTCCCGGGCGCACGTGGTGGCAAGGGACCTGCTGACATACGCGTGCATTCGCTGCGCCTGCGCGGAATGGTCGCCCATCAGGAAGTCATCCTCGGCACCACTGGTCAGACCCTCACGTTGCGTCACGATTCCTATGATCGCGACTCGTTCATGCCGGGCGTGATCCTTGCAACGAAAGCAGTTGTCGATCGACCGGGTGTCACGATTGGCCTCGACGCACTACTTGATCTCTGATTCAGTCGATTTCTGATCCAGCCGTCTGTGTTCGCTTGCGGATTGACGACATCGGTTGAAATCATGTGAACCTCGTCGTGCGAGATCACTCGGTAGTGGTATCAGTATCGGTATCGGTATCGGCTTCGTTCATCGGTTCGGTATCGGTCATCGGAGTGGTGTGATCCAGTTCGATGGCATCGGCTGCGTCTTCGAGTTCTCGGAAGGCGTCAATCTCCTGGCGTCCTCGCCGTAGTTCGCCGATCCAAAAGATCGCCACTAGACCGATCGAGATCACAAGCAAAGGAATGCGCCAGTCGGCGACGAAACCGAGCACGGAATTGATCGGTCCGGAAAAGACGTCGCCGACGATCTGAAGCATGAACAGTCGACCGATCGTGCCGACGATGTTGAGCGCGGCGAAAAGGAACGGCGACATCTGTGCTGCCCCAGCGACCAGACAGACGTAGTTATTGGGAAACAGCACGACGAGAGGTGCGCCCCACTTTCCAAACCAGCCTTCAACCGAGCGCATGTAGCGCCCTGTGGTTGGAGTTCGCCGCTCCATCCACCTCAATGCTGCAGCTCCGTAGAACCAGCCGATGGCGAAGAAGAACGGATCGGGAAGGAGAAGGCGAATGGTGCCGATGAGGTAATACGCCCAGATGTCGACCTGATTGACGACGAGCACGAGATAACGGTTCTTCGCGCTCAGCGAAATCAGGAGGAGCGGATTGTTGTTAACGAGGTCGGGCCAGAGGGCATCGGCGGTGTAGCCAGCCACGATCATCGCCATGATCGGCGCAATGAGCATGGTCAGATGCCGCCGGCCGGGGTGGGCGTCGGGGGGAGTTGGGAGTTCGGAGGACAAGACCCTGATCCTCTCACGTACCATGCGCCCGGTAGAGGCGGTCGGTGTTTGGCCACGAACTGGGGAGTACGTCATGAAGGGTCTCATGCAGGACGGTCCACTCGTCCTCACCAATCTGTTCGATCGAGCTGAGAAGCTTTTCCCCGAGAAAGAAATCGTCACGGCGACGGCGAATGGGATCGAACGCGAGACCTACGGTCAGTGGGCTGAGCGCACCCGTCGTTTAGGTGGAGTGCTCGATGATCTCGGGATCAGCGCCGACGGCCGCGTCGCGACCTTCGCGTGGAACTCGGCTCGACACCTCGAGTTGTACTTCGCCGCTCCGTGTTCGGGTCGTGTGCTTCACACGCTGAATATCCGTCTCTTCCCAGAACAGATCACCTACATCGTCAACCATGCCGAGGATGAAGTGATCTTTGTAGACAAGTCGATTCTCGGTTTGTTGTGGCCTCTCGTCGATACCTTCACCACGGTTCGTCACATCGTCGTGATGGATGACGGGAGGGGTGAACTTCCCTCCGATTCCGGGGGCCGACTTCTGCACGACTATGAAACATTGCTTGCGTCGGCAAGTCCTGTGGAATGGAACATCACCGACGAGAATCAGGCCGCGTCGATGTGTTACACGAGCGGCACAACAGGAAATCCGAAGGGTGTGGTCTATTCCCATCGGTCAACCTGGTTGCACACGATGGCGGGAATGATGGCGGACGGACTCGGTGTCGGAGAGCGCGACACGATCCTTCCTGTGGTTCCGATGTTCCATGTCAATGCATGGGGCCTCGCCCACATTGGCGTTGCCTCGGGCGCGACGCTGGTCATGCCCGGCCCCGACCTTTCGCCTCCTGCAATCGTCAATCTCATTGAACAGGAGCGAGTCACGATCGCCGCCGGTGTTCCGACGATCTGGATGGGTGTGCTTAACGAGATCGACGGCCGTGATGTTTCCAGTCTGCGCGGCATCCCTTGCGGCGGCTCCGCTGTTCCTAGGCATCTGTCCGAGGCCTATCGCGAGAAGATCGGCATTCCCATTCTCCAAGCATGGGGAATGACCGAAACCAGTCCGTTGGCATCGTTTGCCAAGCTCAAGTCCACAATGCTGAATCTGTCCGAGGATGAACAGGCCGACATTCGCGCCACAATCGGCATTCCTGCTTTGGGCGTGCAGTGTCGCGTGGCCGACCAAGAAACCGGCGAGGAACTCCCATGGGACGGCGTATCCCGAGGGGAACTCCAGGTCGCGGGACCATGGATCGCCAAGGAGTATTACAACGACCCCCGGTCGTCGGAGTCGTTCGCAGTCGATGGTTGGCTCAAGACCGGCGATGTCGTGACCATCGATCGAGAGGGGTTCATGCGTATCGTCGATCGGACCAAGGATGTCGTGAAGTCCGGCGGCGAATGGATCTCGTCGGTCGAACTCGAGAACGAGATCATGGCTCACCCATCGGTCGCCGAAGCCGCGGTGATCGGCGTGAAGCACCCACGTTGGTCGGAACGACCACTGGCGTGTGTCGTGGTGAAGCCAGGCGAAACGCTCACACGTGAGGATGTTCTCGAGTTCCTCGATGGGCGCGTGGCCAAGTGGTGGCTTCCCGACGATGTGGTGTTCATCGATGTCATCCCGAAGACGTCCGTGGGGAAGTTCTCGAAACGAGAACTGCGGGATCAGTTCGCGGACTACGTCCTCCCGACGGCCTGACCTCGCGCTAGTTGGGGCGACCCGATTCTCGGGGGTGCATTCGCCACGCCTAGCCTGAGGAACGTGTATCGGTTCCTCCTGAAACCCCGCTGGATCCTTTCCCAC
>JBAXGZ010000065.1:0-13053 GCA_037139155.1 Actinomycetes bacterium
CTCTTTTCCTGACGAGGCAGCGCCATTCCCCGCGAGTGCCGTCCACTCGCCCTTGCCGTGCGCAAGTTCTCATCGAGCCCGAAAAACGACGAAGGCCCCGGAGTGATCCGGGGCCTTCGTGCGCAGTGCTTTTGCTTCGAGCGAAATCAGCCGGCCTTCGAAAGCTGAGCCGCTGAACGCTCAAGAGCCTGGTTCGCTCCTTCGGGAAGAGCCGTAAGCGGTTCGGCAATCTCGCCAACCGTGGGGCCGAACTTGTCAGCAAACGGCTGCAGCGCAACAAGGTCGAAGTTGTAGAACTCCGCTGCGTTTCCAGCAAGGATCTGCTGGATCTGCGTCGGCTCAAGATGGCCGAGGACCTGACGAAGATGCTCGCGAGTGAACGGATGCGTTCCCTCTTCGTGCGGATAGTCGTTGCCCCACATCATCTTGTCGATTCCGAGAATTTCAAGTCCCGCCGTGATATCAGCAGGGGTTGGCTGACTGATACCAACGAAGCAACTCTGCTCGAAGTATTCGGTAGCGGAACGAGGAGGAACCGTTTCACCCTCGAAACGCATCTCGCCAACCTTGTTGCCACGCATTCCGTTGAGGAGACTGTCCATCGAATCGAGCAACGGCGGAATCCATGCACAACCGGTCTCGGTGAGGGCGAACTTGAGCTTGGGATGACGCTCGAAGACACCGGCGAGAATCATGTGCACCAGTGGTCGCTGTGAGTAGTAAGGGATTTCGATGAAATGAACCAGCGGCATCGCCGGGGCGGGGTGGTACTTCGGACCACCGGTGCCGCTATGAGCGTTGACCGGGATGTTGTTCTCGGCGCATGCCGCCCACAACTCGTCGTAATCGGGATGGTAGAGCGGCTTGATCCAGTCGGCGGTCGGCGGAACAGCACCGATGAGCACGCCGCCACGAAGGCCGTTCTCCTTGCACCAGATTGCGTCGGCAATCGCGTCGTCGACATCGTTGAGGAAGATCTGACCGATGCCCGCACGACGCTCGGGCGCACGGCTGCAGTAGTCAGCGAGCCAACGATTGTGAGCCTGCACACCGGCGTGACGGTGCTCGTACTCGTCGGGCGTCGGGGGCTGAGCAAAGAGGACAAAGTTCGGGAAGAACGGCGGAACGGTGTTCGGGTAGATGACCTCAGCGATGACGCCATCGGCAAACATGTCACCGTCGCGACGATCGTCGTCCCAGTTGCGGATTCGGAGATCAGTGTCCTTCAGATCCTTGAACGGGTTCTTGTACTTCTCACGCCATGCGTCGAAATCATCGCGGTACTTGGGGTCGAGGAACTCTCGGTACTGCACGTGGCTGCCACCCGCGTGGGTGTCGGCCGAGATGATGATGTAGTGATCGTCAGGTCCGAGCATGGTGTCTCCTGAGGTGAATGCGCCCGGAGTGGGCGCTGGGTTGAACGCCGAGGGGCGCGTTGTGTTGACTGAATCATAGGTGAGACAACACGAGGGTGCCGCATCCAAGGACAAGATCTTTTTGAGTCGTGAAAACGTCAGAGTCCCAAGGGCCTGTTGGTAAATCGACCTTCCGTGGGCGAATAGAACCATCCCGCTCCCGCCTTGGTGCCGCCATCGACGGGGATGTTGTGGCCGGTGACGAACCCGGACAGATCGGAGGCCAGAAACAGCGCCACCCGAGCCTGGTCCTCGGGCCAGCCCATTCGACCGACCGGCGCCCACGACTCCCACAAATGTTCACTCCCAAGGGCTCTTGAGATGTAATCGACCTGAGGAGTTTGTGTGAGATCGGGACCGATGCCGTTCACTCGTACCCCATTTCGCCCCAAAGAAAGACCCAGGTCGGTGGTGAATTTCGCCCCCGCCGCTTTCATTGCTCCATAAATCGGATCACCCGGGTAGCCCCGCATCCCTTCGACCGAGTGAACATTGACGATCGATCCGCCACCGCCGTCGATCATCGAATCAAGAAAGAGCTTTGTTGTTGCGACCATGGCGAAGAAGTTGATGTCGTACATCTCTTTCCAAGAGTCCGGGGAGGACTTGCGGAAGCGTTCCAAAGGTCGGTAATCGCCGACATTGTTGACGAGCACCTGAATGTGAGTGTGCGCAGAAAGCACAGTGGCGGCGACCGCTCCCAACTGCTCCCAGTCACGACAATCAGCAATATGTGCGCGGGCTCTCCCGCCGGATTCGGTAATCGCGCCGACAGTTTCTTCGGCGACAGCCGCATCGATGTCGATGATTTCTACGATCGCCCCGTGTTCAGCGAATAGGCGAGAGATCGCTCCACCGATTCCTGTTCCTCCACCAGTAACGACCGCAACACGTCCGTCCAATAAGCGGCTCCAATCATCGATAGGAGCGGGTTGTGGATACTCAAAATCAGTCATGGTCGAATCCTGCCATGGTCCGAGGTTCATCGCTTCGAACAGAACCTTCGGTTGCTGATCGGGCAGGATGATGCCGTGCGAGTCGTGACATGGAACCTTCAAGGGAGAGTCGGCGGCTGGGAAGCACGCCATCAGGCGATCGAGACGGTCCTTTCCAACGCCCAACCCGATGTCGTACTGCTCCAGGAGTCATGGGTCGAGCCCGACGGGTCGACCCAAGCTCAAATGCTCGCGGAACCCCTTGGCCTCCACGCTGTCACCGCAGCCGAACTCGCTGGGTTCACCCGATACCCGCAAGCCACCTACTGGGTGGTCAATGCGGTGCTCACTCGGTGGCCCAGTCGTATTCTGCGCGCGGTGCCACTCTGCGATGAACAAAAATCCCCCACATGGCGTCACGTTCTCATCGTCCATGTCGATCGCCCGGACTCCGAAGGTGGCGCGTTCATCGCAGCTGGCACTCATCTCGAACACGGTCTTGAACGTTCGCTCACCCGGTCAGCGCAAATGGAACATCTCATGATTGAGGTCTCTCACGCACTTGGTTCTGGCGAAACCTGGCGCGAGCGACTTCCCGCGATCGTGGCGGGCGATTTCAATGCGGTGCCGTGGTCGAATGAATTGCGCCGAGCAACGGGTGCGGCCGAAACTTTTGTTCCCGGATTCGGACTTGTCGATGCATGGGATGCATGCGGTAATTCCGAACGCGGCGACACGTGGTCGTCAATGAATCCACTGGTGCCGCGCCGCGCTATCAGTCCAAACCGCCGCCTCGACTACGTCACCACGACATTCCCCCGCCGTCGAAACTTCGGTTCCTTTCAGTCGTGTGAACTCATCGCCATCGACCCAGTCGATGGCGTGCAACCATCTGACCACTACGCCGTTCTTGCTGAGGTTGAACTATGAGCGGCACCATCGCCCAGGCAGTTCTCATCGCCCAGGTAATCGGCTCGGTCGGAATGTTCGGGGTGATTTGGACAATCCAACTGGTGCACTACCCACTGATGCGAGCTATTCCCGCCGACGGCTTTGTCGAATACGAGCAACAACACACTCGGCTGATCTCCTTCGTCGTTGGTCCCCTCATGGCCATCGAAGGACTCTGCGTTCTCGCCGTCTTCTTCGCCCGACCCGATGCCGTTCCCGTCTGGAGCACGTGGGTCGGTGGACTGTTGGAAGCGATCGCCATCGGCGTCACCGCGTTCGTGAGTGCACCCATGCATGGTCGACTCGAACACGGGCCCGACCCCAAACTGCTTGACCGATTGATCGCCACGAACTGGATCCGCACCGTGGCATGGACCGGTCGAGCTGCGATCGCCCTCTACATGCTGGTCACCTTCCTCGCTTCGTAGGCGAGAGTGAAGGCGTGGTCGACCTCAACCCAGGGTGATTCCGCGTTGAGCGCATGCCGCTACCAGGGCCGCGTGGAAGGTCTCGACATCGCCACCGAGCGACTCCAATTCTCCCGGGCTGAGCAGCACAAAGAGGTCAGAGCCCCGGCGGGCGACGACGACAGGGAGTTGATGTCCACACGCTTCGAGAACATCGGCGGGGGCATCGTCGCGATGAAAGGTCGTGAACTCGGCATTGAGTTCACGACGACAATCTTTCCAATCAGACTTTTCCCGAAAGAGGCCGTGGGTGATCTCACACAAAGAGCAATGAGCGCGCCCGAGTCGAGCTCCGATCCAGTAACGCACCTCTCCTGAGAGCGAACCGTCAGCGTCATACACCCCGACGAGTGAAACCTCTTGGGTCATGAATCAGGGTGCTCCATCGAGGATGTCGTTGAAGCCGAACTGTGTATGTGGCCCGATAATGATCTGCTCAAAGATGCCAACGCCGACCTTCTCACCCATGCGGGCACGAACGATGTGGTGCACATGCTGATGCGTGAAGTCTTGAGGACTGATGTCAGCGAAGTCCCAATCTTCACGGCCGAGTTCAAGTTCTCCGTGCCAGACGCCATGACCCCATTCCGGATTCATGTAACCGAGCGCTCGCATATCGAAACGAGAAATTGGCTCGAGTTCGAGAACGATTTCCTCTCCCCCATCACCGACGAGATCGATCTCTACGTGTGTCACCCATCGGGTTCCGGATTGGAACGTAAGTCGCTGCCCAACCGGGTCGAATCGGCGCACAGAGGCGTCCTCAATTGTCGAGGTCGCCGGAACGGGATCGATGACGCCAATGCGATGACCATCCGGACGCCAGAACACGCCGCCTGGACGTTGGAACCAACCGGCAACCACGCATTCATCTTCGAAGTGGATCGGTGACCACAACCATGCATTCGGAGGTCCACTCGAGGGTCTTCCCGGGGCTGGCGAACCGACCGGGCGAACGCCCCATGAACGATCACGAATACCCACAACCTCGTCATGAGTGAACTCGGTACGTTCGCCATCGACGTCGACGAATCCTTCCCACGTACCGAACTGCATATACCGAGCCATGTCGATGATCGTGTGCGGTCCGTCGGTCATGATCGTGTGATCCTCGAGCAACGCTCCGACGCGAGAACGCCACCGCATGTCGCAGGTAATTCCAGTTTCGTTAGCACCTACCGAGTAGCGAAGCTGGCGAAACGGTTCGACGATTTCGAGAGTCGCCGGGCCGATTGTCAGTTCGGTGGGATCAGCCGATGCTCGCCGCGACGCATGAAACGCATGCTGCGAACCATCGCGCGAGATCGAGAGCGAGGTGTCCTGCACCTGCAGATTGTTGTAACGCCCAAACGCGATTTCGATCTGGAAGTCACCGTTTCGGTGCGTCGCCCCGAACCAGTATCGACCGTACGCATTCCGGTCAGTTGTTCCCGAAAGCGAAATGGGCTTTGGAACCTGATGGATCGGGTATTCATCGAATGGCGTGAGTGTCATGGTTTCCCCTTAGCTACATGAACGAAGAACGCAACTGGCTGTGATAGCGAATCAGAACGGTTCCGGCATCGAATCGGCGATATCGCGCAATTGGTTCTTGGCGATTTTCTCCAATGTTGCTCTTGGGAAATCGTCGACGAAATACGCGGCACGAGGAACCTTGAAATCAGAAAGGTTCTGCTTGCAAAGGCTGAGAATCGCTGCTTCGAGTTCCGCGTCATCGGGAGCATTCGCTCCCTTGATGACAAATGCGACGGGAACGACATCGAGCATTGGATGTGAGCGACCAACGACTGCGACATCGCCGACGCCGGGTACCGTGCGGCAAAGGTCCTCGACCTCTTTCGAAGAAACATTCTCGCCACCGACCTTCAACATGTCCTTGTCGCGCTCGGTGTAGAAGATCGCTCCCCCATCACCCATGCGCACAAGATCGCCGGTCTTGAACCAACCGTCTTCAGTAAAACTCTTGGCATTGGCATCGGGATTTTCGTAGTACTCGAGAAAGAGCTGTATTCCGCGAGTACCGCGCAACCAAAGTTCGCCAACTCGACCATCGTCAAGCACCTCACCGGTGTCGGGATCGACAATCAGCGATTCGTAACCCGGCGTGGCTTTTCCGAGTGAACCCGGCGGGATGTCGCCATAGAGCCCCGATCGAGTTGCATGCGTCACCGTTTCCGTCATGCCATAGGCGGCGAGGACACGACACCCGATGAGTTGCTCAAGCGGAGGCGCGATTGCGCCAAACACAGCTGCTTTGAGTTTGTTCTCGGGAATCGGCTGACCTTGGACCGCGAGGTACACGAAAGGAATTAGCGAGATATGGGTGACGTCGTGTTTCACGACGACCTCCCAGAAGCGACTCGAGGAGAACTTCGGTTGCAACACCACCGTGCCGCCCACTCCGAGGATCGACCACATTGACCACGACTGAGCGTTGACATGGAAGAACGGAAGGAAGATCAAATAGACCGAATCGGGATCGGCTCCGATGTTGTCGGGACCAACTCTGGTACCCCACAACGTATTCGCGTGAGTGTGAACCACGGCCTTCGGTCGCGATGTCGTTCCTGAGGTGAACATGATGCCAACAGGAAGCATCGGTTCGGCGGGACGCGGAATGAATTCCTCAATATCGGCGAACAGATCATCGAAGGACACGAGCCCGGAGACTGCCTGATCGTCAGTTGCGGGTTCTCCGGAGTTATCAGCTGTCACCGCAATCCACTTGAGGTTAGGACCGCTCTCCGCAACCACCGAGGCGTACTGGGGCTGCGTGATCGCCGCGACTGCTTTGGTGTGATCAACGAAATAGGAGAGTTCCGCGGCAACTGACCTTGTGTTGGTCGTAACTCCAGCGGCGCCGACGGTTGCACACGCATACCAAGCCAAAACCATCTCCGGACTGTTGTCCGAGTGAATGATGACTTTGTCGCCCTTCTTGATGCCATTGCGCTGCAACCCGGCAGCAAGTCGTCGAACATCTGCCCAGAACTCGGCATAGGTCCATGTCTGCGACTCGCCGCTGCGAGGTTCCCAAATCAAGACCGGATGATCGGGCCGGCGTTCGGCCAAACGCGCCAACAACCACGGCACGTCCTGTCCGGTCATCTGGAACGTCGCGACCACATCGGCTTCCATCAATCTCCCCCTCAGAGAACAGCCCCGACTCGGGCCAATCCCTCACATCTTGTCCCAGTTCAGACCCCTCGGCAGCACCTCTATCCCCGGAGACATCCGAAGCCGCTAATAACCTCGGCCCCATGCGTCGGACCGTGATTGGATTCGCACTTACGTGCCTGCTGCTCCTTGGGACAGACGCCTGCAGTTCGAACTCCGATAACGCCTCGACTGATCGATCGAGTTCCACGACGCAGACCACTGCTGCTCCAGCGACGACGACGACCATGAGCAACTCCGCGTCGAGTACCCACTGCGCAACGACGCAACTCAAGGGAGGCCTAGGCGATTCCCAATCCGGAGCGGGCCAGCGCTACACCGTGTTGGTCCTGACCAATACCGGCAACCGAGCATGTGACCTCCGCGGATTCCCGGGTGTTTCGCTCGTTGACGCCAATGGGAAGCAAATCGGAGAGCCAGCCGCTCGTGAGGGCTCCGAAGGCCCCACGGTCTCGCTCCCCCCCGGCGCCAGTGCCAGCGCCATCCTCCGCACTAGTGCGGCGGGAATGGGAGCTCCGTGCGAGCCCACATCGGCGCAGATCCGCGTCTATCCGCCCGATAACACCGCGTCGCTCATAGTGGCCTCCGCCTACAGTGCCTGTGGCGGATTTCGCGTGACCACTCTCGTCGCCGGCACAGCCGGCAACTGATCAGGAGCATCGATGTCCATCCTCGCCCACGTCGTTCAGCACGAAGAGTCGATCACCGACAAGTTGTTTCATCCGTTCACCGGCCTCGACCATCTTCTTTCGATGTCCTTCGTAGCAGCGAGCATCGCGCTTGTGTGCCTCGCTCTTCGAGGTCAACGAGCAGCAACAACAACGGGATCGATCACCCGAGTTCGGTCGCGCTTTTTTGTTGGCGCTTCAGCAGTGCTGCTTGGAGCATCGCTCCTGACTCTGGTACTGCTCTAAGGCGAAACCGGGTCGGCTCTGAGCCACCGCTACGATTTCCCCCTGCGCTGACTCCAAGGGGATGACATGGGTGGCAAAAATCCAGAAGGTACCTACCCGGGTTTCGGCGGCAAGGTCGGTCGTGTCTTCGCGACATCAGAATCGTGGTGGCCAGAGCGGCCATCGGCCCCTGAGGGCGCGCCGAACGTTGTCATCATCCTGTGCGATGACCTCGGCTTCGCCGATACCGAGCCCTACGGGAGCGAAATCTCTACGCCGAATGTTGCCCGTCTCGCACAGAGCGGACTGCAGTACACAAACTTCCATTCGACACCAATGTGCTCACCAACGCGGGCGGCTCTCCTCACCGGCATGAATCCGCATGCTGCCGGGGTTGGCACCGTGGCCCACGCCGATCCGGGCTTCCCTGGTTACGCCATGGAACTCGCCGAGGACGTCATCACCCTGCCCGAGACCCTGCGAGCGAACGGCTACGCCACCTACATGGTCGGCAAATGGCATTTAGCCAAAGACTCTGACCAGTCCGATGCCGGTCCACGTCATTCATGGCCCTGCCAACGCGGCTTCGATCGCTTCTACGGGTTCCTCGACGGATTCACCAATCTTCATCAGCCGCATCGATTAGTTCGTGACAACACCCCGGTCGAAACCGACACCTATCCGGAGGGCTACTACTTCACCGACGACATCACCAACGAGGCGATCGCCATGATGAAGGCGGGTAAAGCGTCGGCACCAGACCAACCGTTTTTCCTCTATATCGCTCACGGTGCAATCCATGCGCCTCTCCACGCGAAGGCAGCAGATATCGCGGCGCAGAATGGCAACTACGTCGTCGGTTGGGACGAACTTCGCCTGCGCCGCTTCGCTCGCCAAAAAGAACTGAGCATTTTTGGCGACGAGGTCACACTGGCTCCGCGCAACACCGAAGCCAACAATGACGTAGAGCCCTGGGACCAACTTTCTGACGACGAGAAGAACCTCTATGCGCGCTACATGGAAGTGTTCGCGGCGATGGTCACGAACGTCGATGAGAACACGGGACGACTGCTCGACGCGCTCGACGACATGGGCGAGCTCGATAACACGATCATCATCTTCACTTCCGATAACGGAGCTTCTCGCGAAGGCGAAGTGGTCGGCACCAGCGCATACATGTCGCATGTTGGCCATGAAGGCGACGACATTGAGACCGATCTCTCACGCATAGATCTCATTGGTGGCCCACAAACGTCTCCGCACTACCCGCGCGGTTGGGCCATGGCGGGCAATACGCCATTCCGGCTCTACAAGATCAACACTCATGCTGGCGGCCACACCGTTCCATTCCTCGTTTCTTGGAAGGCCGGAGGCTTCAACGGAGGAACACTCCGACACCAGTACTCCCACGTCTCCGACATCTTCCCCACGTTGCTCGACATCCTCGGCATCGAACCCATCACTCAGCGAAATGGGAATGGAGTCAAGCCCATCACCGGATCAAGCATGACCCCGACACTCCTGTCGGCCGATGCCCCCGACCAGCGGACCGAAGCTGTCTACGAAATGATCGGTCACCGTGGCTTCTACCGAGATGGTTGGGAAGTCGTGACTCTCCATCAGCCGATGACGCCATTCGATGATCGCGAATGGGAGCTCTACAACCTCACGGTTGACCGCACCGAGCTCAACGACTTGGCCGAAAGCGAGCCGGAAAAGCTCGCTGAACTCATCGCCGCGTGGGACAAAGCGGCGTGGGATGGCCAGATCTATCCGCTCGATGAAGGAATCGGCCTTAAGTACGTACTTCGACCACCACGCACTGAGGTCTTCGAGGAACCACTTGCTATCTGGCCAGGCACGCCGACGCTCGAACGTTGGCGATCACTCATGTTGGTCTGGCTTCGATCATTTCGGATCGAAGCACCAATAACCGTGCACGAAGGCTCTATCGGAACCATCGCATCCCACGGCGACCAAAGTGGTGGCTACGGCCTCTACGTCATCGAAGGTCAACGGCCCACGCTCGTGCATCACACTGGACGAGGTGATCTAGCGATCATCACTGGTCCATCACTCTCCCCCGGCGACCACCTACTCGAATGTTCATTCGACGCGATCGGCAACCGAAAATGGAAGCTTTCACTCACCGTCGATGGCGTGACAGTCGATGATCATCCCGAAGTCCAGATGCTCTTTGCGATGTCACCGTTCGAGGGAATCAGCGTCGGACGCGACCCGCGTTCGCCGGTGTGGTGGGAGCGCTACGAATCACATGGTTCGTTTCACTGGACAGGGACCCAAGGTCCTGTCCGCTGGATTCCTGGTGACAAGGATCCCGGCCAACCCGAAGACCTGATCGGCCTCCTCCGAACACTCGGCGAGAAATTCGAATAGCGGAGCGACCCCTTAGGGCGCAACGTCTCGGCCGGACACCGTTCCACTCTGTACTGCTCGCAGCGCAGCCCCAAGGTTTCGAAGTTGCGTGCGTGAGAGATGGTCGATGAACGCACGCCGCACCGTTGCGACGTGATCGGGAGCAACTCCTCGAAGCTTTTCGTAACCAACCTCGGTGAGAACCGCCAACATCACACGCCGGTCCTCGGCTGACGGTTCACGAGCCACGAACCCCTCGCGCACAAGTCCATCGAGTCGTCGAGTGAGGCCCGATGGTGAAAGATGCAGCGTTGCCGCAAGGTCACACATACGTAGCCGCTGCCCTGGAGAAGCCGACAGACGGGCCAGCACGCCATAGTCGCCATTGGTCAACCCATGCGGAGCGAGGTCCTCTTCGACCGCAGCCTGAATCGCAGTATTGACCTCGACCATCGCCAACCATGTCGCCATCTCGTCGTCGTCGAGCCAATGCACATCAGACGCAGAGCCCATGGAAGTTTCGGATGCCATAAGGCCACCATAGTCCGTGCATTCGCAACATTTGTGATCGCAAGTATTTTGTGTAATAGTTGCGGACGCAAGTAAAATGATCCAAGGAGCCCCAATGCCGAACCTCGATGACCTCACCCCAGGCACGTGGAACATCGATCCCAACCACAGCGCCGTCACCTTCATGGCCCGCCACCTCATGATCACCAGGGTGCGCGGCACATTTGGCGAAGTCAGCGGTGTGCTCACGATCGCCGAGGACAAGCTCGCCTCTACCGTCGAAGCCACCATCGCAATGGCGTCAGTCACAACCGGCAGCGAAGGCCGCGACGGCCACGTCAAGGGCCCCGAGTTCTTCGACGTCGAAACCTATCCGAACATGACCTTTACGAGTACCGGTCTCCGCGGCGATGGCGCGGAATACGTTCTCACCGGGGATCTGACGATCAAGGGCGTGAGTAAGTCCGTTGAACTCGACCTTGAATTCGAAGGTGTCTCCCCCGATCCATGGGGCGGCACACGCGTTGGTTTCAGCGCATCGGGTGAAGTCAACCGTCGCGACTTCGGCCTCGACTTCGACGTGAAACTCGACACCGGCGGTGTGCTGGTCAGCGAGAAGATCAAGATCGAACTTGAGATTCAAGCGGTAAAGGCCTGAGCGAAACAGCAATTGAAATGGAAAGAAGGCCGGCCCATGAGGGCCGGCCTTCTTTTACTTCTGAAACTCAATGTTTAGGCCGGCGCGGCGATGCTGTCCCATGCAATCGGTACGTGGGCGAAGCCGTCGATGAGGTTGGAGTGAACACGGGGATAGTCCGAGGGATCGCCGACGAACCGAAGTCCTTCAAAACGGGTGAGAATCTCCTCGAACATGATGCGACCTTCGATTCGGGCAAGGTTGGCACCCAGACAGAAGTGCGGTCCCCCGGCACCAAACGCAACGTGATCGTTGGGGTTGCGTCGGACATCGATGGAATCGGGGTTTTCAAACGCACGCTCGTCACGATTCGCAGAGGCGTAGACCATCAGCACACGCTCCCCGGCCTTGATCTTCTTGCCGGCCAGTTCAGTATCGACCGTTGCGGTGCGGGTGAACTGGATCACCGGAGTAGAAAAGCGCAGCAACTCTTCGATAGCTGTGGGGATCACTGAAAGATCATTTCGAACGATGTCGTACTGATCGGGATTCTGAAGCAGTGCGAGCGTTCCAGTGGTGATCAAGTTTCGAGTGGTCTCCGAACCGGCGTTCTGCAGAAGCATAAAGAAGAGCTCGATTTGGAATGCCGTGAGCTTCTCGCCCTCAACCTCGGCATGAAGGAGCACGCTCATGAGGTCATCGCGTGGATTATCGACTCGTTCGGCACACATTGCATCGGCGTACATAAACATGTCGGTAGCAGCCTGTGCGCGCTCTTCGGGGGTCACGGAGGCATCGAAACCAAAGGTCTTTTCTGTCCAATCAAAAACCTGGGCCCGATCAGCCTCGGGAACGCCGACCATGTCAGCGATTACGTGAAGCGGAAGCCACAATGCAAGATCGTGAACGAGATCAGCGCTTGTCTGGTCCGTTAAACCATCGATAATCGCATTGGTGCGAGTACGCAGCATCTCACCCAGCTCGGCGACGCGCTTGGGCGTGAAACCTTTGTTGATGATCTTGCGGAGTTTCATGTGATCAGGTGCATCAAGGCTGATCATCAGCTGATTGCTACCCCCGGAGGCCGGTTCGTTCACTCCATCGTCTATGAACGGATCCGGGGCATTGCGGAAACTCGAGGCATCGCGAGAAACCTGCTGCACCTCTGCATAGCGACTCACTACCCACAACTTCTCTCCTTGATAGGAGGGATGTTCGACACACGCCACCGGATCGTTGTCGCGCAGCCACCGGTAGTAGTCGTAAGGAACGCCATGCGCATAACTCGCGGCATCGTAAAGATGCGGGGCATCTACAAATGTGTCCGTCATAAAGACTCCTCTAGGGGACTGCAAACTTTTTGCCAGTCACGACCCACAGTGGGTCGTCGTGCGAGTTGTTTCCTTAGTCTTTCAGAATTGATGCCATACGTTCGGTGGTCTCGATCCACTCCTCGACCATTTCGAGTACGACATCTTTCGACGGTCGCACCTTGTTGAGTCGACCCACGATCTGACCCACGGGGAAACCGATCAGTTCCTTGGTCCCTGCTCGCTGGGTGCGGCGGCCGGCTTCTTGGTGAAGGATCCCCTGCAACGGCATAGGCAGGGTTCCAGGCGAATCCTCTGACTCCCACGCGTCAGTCCAGGCCGTACGCAACTGACGAGCGGGCTTGCCCGTCATGGCTTTCGA
>JBAXGZ010000066.1:0-12751 GCA_037139155.1 Actinomycetes bacterium
AGCGTAGGAAGCCACACTTCGCCCATACGCACGGCAACGATCGGGCGAATGTGGTGGGTCGAGGCTGCCATCGACGCGGCAAACGACACCGTGTCGATACCGAGTGAGTAACCCGAGGGCAGCAAGATCGCGTCGAAGCCTGACTCGTCGGCCACGCGCATGATCTGACCGCAGTGTTCAGGAGAACTGAGGAGTCGTTCGTCAACTACTCCGAGTTGCTCATAATCGTCATCACAGAGTGCGGCGAACCATGCGATCTCGAGTGGCGCGCCGGTACCGCTCACGGCAACGGCACGCCTTCGCTTGCTTCGACGATCGAGAACCACTCCGACCGAGTCAGTGCGAGGTCGAGCGCACGCATCGCGTCAGTAATTCGATCGAGTTGCTGAGTTCCCAAAAGGGCGACCGGCGACGATGGATGGGCGAGAATGAACGCGAGAGCGACCACGCTGCGATCGGTCCCATGGTCAGCGGCGATTCGGTCAAGTACCTCGATCAACTCTGGACGCAATCCCTCGCCGGTTACTACTCGTCCACCAGCCAAGGGACTCCATGCGAGCACTGCGGAGCGATCTTGCATCGCACGATCAAGTACGCCGTCGCGCATCGCACCGAGTGCGACCACCGAGAACTCCGGTTGAATCGCTGCGACAGGCTCGCCAAGAAAGTGTTCAAGCGCCTGTACCTGAGCGGCGGTGTGATTCGAGACACCGATCGCACCAATGAGTCCGCGGTCGCGCAGCGAACGCAGCGTCGATGCAACATCGGCCGGATGGGCCAGCAGATCGGGACGATGGATCATGTAGAGATCAACATGATCAACCCCTAGACGACGCAACGACGCCTCGCAGGCCGAAGTCAGATACGCAGCACTGCTGTCATAGGGAGTACCAAGAACAATCCCGCCCTTCGTGACGAGAACGATGCGATCACGCAGTCCAGGACGGGCGGCGAGAACTGCGCCAAGACGTTCCTCGCAGGTGCCCCATCCCGCACCGCCCCAATTGAGTCCGTAGATATCGGCAATATCGAGAAGCGTGCAGCCGAGGTCGACAGCCCCCTCAACGAGATGGGACGCCTCTTGCGTTGATGCCGTGGTGAGACGCCAGCATCCGAACCCCAACGGACCGACCGAGCGCCCAGCAATCGAGCGAGGCCCTGGAAGCGGAAGCAGCGAAGTCGCAGTACTCACGGACCGTAGGCTAGTTCCATGGTGGATAGTGCCGATGGCCGCACCCGACCCAGTGAGGTCCTGCGATACGGAATCATCGGTACAGGAATGATGGGGCGCGAACACATCGCCAACATCGAACATCTTGAAGGCGCCATTGTCACGGCGATCAGCGACCCGTATCCCGACAGCCTTAAACGTGCACTGAAGTCATCGAGTATCGAGCCAGTAGCCACCTTCGCTGACCACCGCCAACTGCTGGCATCGGACCTCTGCGACGTCGTGGTGATTGCGTCACCGAATCACACCCACCATGAGGTGTTGCTCGACGTGCTCGATGCCGGCGTTCACACCTTGGTCGAGAAACCACTCTGCACGACTGTCGAGCATTGCCAGGAAGCGATCGAACGCGCCGAGGCCACCGATGTTCCCGGTCGCGTCATTTGGATGGGACTCGAATACCGATTCATGCCTCCGACCCAGAGAGTGTTGGCCGAGGTTCACGCCGGCACCGTTGGCCATGTGCAGATGGTCGCTATTCGTGAGCATCGATTCCCGTTCCTCGTCAAGGTCGGTGACTGGAATCGCTTTAATCGAAACACCGGCGGAACCCTCGTGGAGAAATGTTGTCACTTCTTCGATCTCATGAACCTCCTCATCGACGAACGACCAGTTCGTGTCATGGCCAGCGGCGCGCAGGACGTGAACCATCTCGACGAGCGATACGACGGCGAAGCACCTGACATTCTCGATAACGCATTCGTGATCATCGAGTACGCAGGTGGGGCAAGAGCCATGCTCGATCTCTGCATGTTCGCTGAAGCCAGCCGCAATGAACAGGAGATCTCTGTCGTGGGCAACCTCGGAAAGGTGGAGGCGTTGGTCTCCGAGGGCATCGTTCGGATCGGTCGCCGATCCGATGGCTACGGCAATGTGCACACCGAGCCCGTTGCCGGCCCCGATATCCGCCATGTCGGAATGCATCACGGAGCTTCGTATCTTGAACATGTCGCATTGCGCAATGCGATTCTTTCGGGGAGTGAACCATCCGTAAACCTGCGCGACGGACTTTCATCGGTGGCTATCGGTGTCGCCGCCCATCGCAGTATCGACGAGCGTCGCTTCGTCGAACTTGACGAGGTCCTCGGCGACGTCCGAATCAATTCACAAAAGAACTGGTTGGACAGCCCTGAAGCAGACTGAAGAACCTCTAAATCTGTCCTAGGTTGCTCCGATGCGAGTTCCTCTTACTGTCAATGACTTCCTGCGCCGAGCGGAGTTGGTGTTCCCCGATCGCATCGCGATCGTCGATGATCCCGATCAGCCGGCATCGTCGTGGGACTCGATCACCTATGCGGAAATGGCTCGTCGAGCTCGTGCCATAGCAGCGGGGCTCGATGCTCTTGGGATCGCTCCCGGTGAACGCGTGGCGATGGTGTCGCACAACTCGGCACGCCTTCTCACCGCATTCTTCGGAGTTTCCGGTTCGGGTCGGATCCTCGTGCCGATCAATTTCCGGCTTACCGCCGATGAGGTCGATTACATCGTGGACCACTGTGGCGCTCGGATCCTCATGATCGATGAGGATTTGGCCGACGAACTCGATTCGGTGAGTTGCGAGATGAAGTGGACAATTGGGGACGAAAGCGACTCACATCTCATGCGATTCGATGTCGATCCTCGTGAGTGGGCTGCCGATGAAGACGCCACCGCCACGATCAACTACACCTCGGGCACGACGGCGCGGCCGAAAGGAGTGCAACTCACGCATCGCAACCTCTGGCTGAACGCATCAATCTTCGGTTGGCATATGGGCGTGAATGATCGTGACGTCTATCTCCACACGCTTCCTCAGTTCCATTGCAACGGATGGGGAATGTTGTACGCGGTCACCGGTATGGGTGGTCGTCACGTGATTCAGAGGAAGATCGATGGTCTTGAAATCCTTCGACGGATCGAACGCGAGGGAGTCACACTGGTGTGCTGTGCTCCCGCCGTGTTGAAAATCGTGCTTGATGCCCTCTCAGAGTGGAACGGCCCCATACCGGGTTCCGGGACTGTACGAATCGTTGTCGCAGGTGCTGCGCCACCGACCAGCGTCATCGAACGTTGCGAGTCCGAATTGGGTTGGGAGTTCGTGCAGATCTACGGGCTCACCGAAACCACGCCTTTGGTCACGCTCAACCGTTCCCCTATCGAATGGGATGATCTCGATACCAGTGAGCGCGCTCCTCTTCTGGCCCGCGCGGGCTCGCCCGTCATCGGCAGCACGATCGACATCGATGGCAACGGTGAAGTCCTCGTCCGCGGCAACATGGTGATGGAGGGGTATTGGGACCAACCAGAGATCACCGCCTCAGTCATCACGAACGGGTTCTTCCACACCGGCGATGGCGGTCTGATGACCGAGGACAATCAACTCGTCATCACTGACCGCAAGAAAGACGTCATTAACTCCGGTGCCGAGAACGTGTCGTCACTCGAAGTTGAGGATGCGATCTTTTCTCATCCCGAAATCTCCGAGGTTGCCGTCATTGGTGTTCCTGATGACAAGTGGGGAGAAGCCGTCCTCGCTCTTGTTGTCACTGTTCCAGGATCGACCCTCGACGAAGCGCAAGTCATCGAATGGGTTCGCGGTCGACTGGCCGGATTCAAAGTGCCCAAGCGTGTGGAGTTCCGCCAGGAACTTGCCCGCACCGCTACCGGAAAATTGCAGAAGTTCAAGCTACGCGAGCCCTATTGGGTGGGCTATGAGCGACGAATTAACTGAGTCGGGCGACAACAGCACCCGCAGGGTTCCCTGACCGGCCCGACCAGCGAGACCCAAGTCGGCTCACGCGGTTTCCCGACGTGATCATCGCCGGTACTCGACTGAGGTCTGACCCGGCAGCAGCAATCGTGGTGCTGCGATTTGGTACTTCCCAAACGAGTAGTTGTGCCCGGAGCGGGATTTGAACCCGCAAGGAGTTACCTCCCGGGGGGTTTAAGCCCCCTGCGTCTGCCAATTCCGCCATCCGGGCGGGAATCGCTCTGACCGTACTCCGAAGCACCGCCCACAATCGACGGACCACCGAAGAGTCGCTGGACACTGTCAACGCCCGACCGCCGAGGCACTCGTGGCGACCAGCGTGAGCGAACCGGATTCAGGCCACCTGAGCCGTTGGTGCTCCTGGGGGTTGTGGGGCCCGATGGCCGACATGAGCGGATCCTTGACGAACCCGCCTTCGCTGATCGACGCCGGGCCCGTCTTCGATATGAGTGCCGCGCATGGCATCGGCCTCGACCGCACCCCACATCACCGTGCGGGCGGCCCCAGCAGTTGGACCCTCGAGAGAATTGGCGACAATCACCCCGTCGATCATGTCGGCGAGCACCGAAACCCACGGCCGACCCTTGATCCGCACCGACACGGTGATTGCCGCGACCCCTAGGGCATCGAATTGACGCCGCATTGTGCGATCGACGCCCGCCAAACGCGGTGGGCTCCGGAATCCGGGAACAACTAACCCAGCGGCGCGCGCCACCTCGCCGAGAGCACGAGCGGCGGCTGCGAATCGCAGCGAGGAAGCTTCCATGGCCGCAACTATGGCGACCGGGTGTGACAGTCCCCACCAACGAGCAAGCGGGTCCATACCATTCAGCGCGATGACTGTTGACGAGGCGCCACTCAATCCTGCCCAGCAGGAAGTGCTCGATCTTCTCGGGGCCACCCCTGAAGACCGCCCATCGTTCGCGCCCACACTCAAGGCAACGCTTCGTGCCGAGCTCGAGGATGCACTCTCCGACCTCGCCGCAGAGATCAGCCCTGACGCCCCCATGTTCGTCAACAAACATGACCTCGCCATGGTGCACGGCTGCGAGCGTCGCCACCTCGCCGAGAAGGAAAAACCCTTTGAATGGAGTCCGCCCCTCGCACGCGGAACTATCGCCCACAAAGCCATCGAACTCTCCATGCACCAACGCCTGCGCCCAATACCTCTCGAACTTGTTGACGAGGCCATGGACCGACTCGAACGATCTGACGATTCCATTTCGTACTGGCTCACCACGTGCTCTGAAACCGACCGCGCCGAGGTTCGCGCCTTCGCCAACGAACGCGTCGCCACGTTCCTCGAGTGTTTCCCTCCCATGAAGCCGAGTTGGGCACCAGTCACCGAGGCTCGTATGCGCCTCGAGCTTCTTGAACACCGCATTGTGATTTCTGGCCGATCAGATCTCACACTCGGCCGTGCCGATGGCCTCACTGCGGGCAAGGTCATCATCGATTTCAAAACCGGCACGATGTCACCAACACATCGCGACGACCTGCGTCTCTACGCCTTGCTTGAAACAATGCGGGTCGGAACTCCGCCCCGACTGGCCGCGTCGTACTACCTCGATGCGGGAACGGCCCACGCCGAGGCAATCACCGAAGATGTCCTCCATTCCGCCGTCGCTCGAACTGCCGACGGAATCCGCAAACTTCACGAACTCGCCATCGGCACCCGAGCGCCAGTCGTTCGTCCAAGTTGGGGATGTCGATGGTGTCCGGCGAGGAGCAACTGCGCGCCAGGTCAGGCCCATCTCGGTGAAATCGACGAGGACAACGATCGTTTCGACGACGACTAATCGTCACCAAATACGTCGTTAGAACGGATCGATTGCTGCTTCCGATGCTTCGGCCTCAGCGATATGAAGAGCGTCCTCTACCCCAAACTTATGATCGACCACGTCCATGGTGCCCAAACGGTTCACTCCGAAACGAAGTATGACAAAGACAATCAGAAAAAGCGTTCCTGCCCCAGCAACGGTCCATTGCACACCAATGATGTCAACTAACCAACCTTGGATGAGAGCGCCAAGCGGAACCGCCGCGGTAAGTACCATGAGATACAAGGCCATAGTGCGTCCGCGCATTTCTTCTTTGACCTGCAATTGCACCGTTGTGTTGAGGCTCGCAGTAATGCCCAGATAACCGGCGCCAGCAACCAGAAGAGCCGCGGCACCGACAATCGCGATCGGCGCTGCACCGAGGGCTATGAGCGCTGTGCCATAGGCGACCATTGCAACTGTGAGCACACGGCTTCGCGACGCACGACCCCCGCGGCCGGCGACGATCGGGGCAACGATGATTGCGCCCGCTCCAAGACAGCCCGCCAAGAGGCCGTAGGCCCCATCGCCAATGTCGTAGACGTCGGTGGAAAAGACAACCAAGAGGTTGAACAGGGGTCCGCCGAGCATCCCAAGCGAGAACACCACGATCAGGCAGGTCACGATCCCAGGCACGGTGCGCACGTACCGCATCGCAGCTCTCATCTCAGCGAGTGGACGCGACTTGCCGATCTTTGCCGCACGTACCAGCGGCGTAACGGAAATCACGAGCAATCCAGCGACCATTGCGAGGAACGACACGGCGTTAATAAAGAAACACCAACTGACCCCCAGCGTTGCGAGCACAATTCCGCCAAGTGCAGGACCAAAGGCACGCGCCGCGTTGAACTGAGCGGAATTCAAGGTGACGGCATTCAGAAGGTGCTCTCGAGGAACGAGTTCGGTTACGAACGACTGCCACGATGCAACCGTGAATCCACCCGCAAACGCACCGAGCGTAAGTATCACGAGGAAAAAGCCAATATTTCGAATGCCTTGAACCCACTCGAACCAGAGCACAAAGGTGATCGCCGCCTGAATTACGCCGCCAACGATCAACACCTTGCGGCGGTCGAATCGATCGGCGACCGAACCGGCGTACGGACCAGTGATCACCATCGGCGCATAACCGAGGAAGCCAGCGAAGCCCAGCCATGCGCCGCTTCCAGTGATGGTGTAAATCACGTAAGGAACAGCCACCATCTGGAGCCATGAACCGCTGCTCGAGAGCAACGATGCGCTCCACATCCATCGGAAATTCCGATAGCGGAATGCAACAAACGCGCTCTCACGCTTCGGCGGCAAGGACTCGTTCGTCGAACCAGTCACAAGATCCACTCCGCACAGAGACCGGGCCCACGTTCGACCCAGTCTTCGAACGTTATGCCGTAACGAACGTGATCCTCCCAGTTCCCGTCGATCTCGAGGAAACCCTTGGCGATGCCTTCGTCACGAAGTTCGAGTTTCTCGACGACGCGACGACTTGCACCATTACGAGGAACGATCGCAATCTCAAGGCGATGTAACCGAAGGTCCTCGAAGCAATATCGAGCGAGCACAACCACTGCCTCGGGTGTGTAGCCGTAACCCGCGCGCGCCTCGTCGATCCAGTAGCCGATACTCGCGCTCTGAAATGGCCCCCTCTGCACCGAGGACAGATTGATCTCACCGGAAAATTCTCCGTCGACGAAAATTCCGAATCCGTAGCCCGACCCCAACTGGCGCTCGCGCTGTCGTGCGTTGCAACGAATGGTGAACGCTTCGCGATCTTCGATTACGTCAGGCGCGCCGATCGGGCGCGTCGGTTCCCACTTGGTGAGCCATTCGCTATTGCGACGGCGAACCTCCCGCCACGATGGGAAGTCGGTCGCGACGAGTGGACGAAGCAGAACACGACGTCCGAACAAAGTGGTCACAAGAGGCGATCCTAGCGACACGCCCAGATCGTCTTTCCGACCTGAACATTCATGACTCGAACGTCAGTTGCCTCAGGCAGTGTCGAGGAGCGACATCGCCAGCCCGTCGAGGATGTCCGATTCGGAGACAAGACATTCAGACAGTCCAAAACGCCGCATCGTGGCAACGAGAACGCAGAGGCCCCCCACGATCACGTCGGCTCGCTGCTCCTCCAAACCTGGATTTTCCTTGCGCTCTTCGATCGACTCGGTCGCCAACGTCCGAAAGACGTCCTCGACTGCGGCTCGGGTGAGAACCAGATGGTGAATCTGATCGCGGTCGTACTCGGCAAGACCAAGTTCCACCGAGGCTGTGTTGCTCACGGTCCCCGCCAGACCCACGAACGTCTTGGCCTCGCCCAATTCGGGGATCGCGCGAAGGACGTCGTCGAGATGGATTTCGATCACCGAAAGAGCTTGAGAAAGTTCTTCCGCAGTCGGAGGATCATGGTGGAGCCATGCCTCGGT
The DNA here is from genome assembly GCA_037139155.1 of Actinomycetes bacterium. Taxonomy (GTDB): domain Bacteria; phylum Actinomycetota; class Acidimicrobiia; order Acidimicrobiales; family Acidimicrobilacustridaceae; genus Acidimicrobilacustris. The sequence goes on from JBAXGZ010000066.1 coordinate 8,224, forward strand.
CATGCGAACACAGCCCACGTCCAACGAGATTGTTGACTCCGCAACGGTCGTTCCGAAGACGAACTCAGTAGAGCCCCCGCCGATATCGCAAACAAGGAAGGGCCCGAGTTCGGGATCGAGATCGGCAGTTGCCCCGAGGAATGAAAGTCGCCCTTCCTCTTCGCCCGAGATGACCTCGGGCATCACTCCGAGAATCTCGCGTGCAGCCTCGAAAAATTCGTCGCGGTTCGACGCATCGCGAGATGCCGAGGTCGCGGCCATGCGGATGCGCTTAACCCCGTGCTGGTCAATGACCTCGCGGTACTCGCGCAGAACCGCCAACGTACGTTCAATGGCATCGGGGTCGAGCCGTCCTGTGGCATCGACACCCTGACCCAAACGAGTGATTCGCATGAGGCGCACGATCTGATTCCGACCATCGGCGGTGATGAGGAGACGAACTGAATTCGTCCCGCAATCGATCGCAGCAACCGGTGTTGTCATCGAAGGACTCTTGCCGGCGCGTCGGTGGGAAGAAGCCCGCGTTCAAGAAGACGTTGGTTTGTCCATTCGCCGACCGGGTCATCTCCACCAGCCAGCCAATGTGCGTAGTGAGCGTGGAGACACTTCAGTCCCTCGCGAGTGCCCCCGACACCGCCATAGGGGGCAGGACCGACGTGGTCGATGGGAATCGCCCGATCCCGCTCGTCGGCATAGGCAGCATGAGCTACGGCGATGACATCGGGTCCGAGTTCGGCCTCGGCATCACGCACACCGCCGTCGGACTCGATCGTTCCGATCGCCGAGCGCAACGCGGGGTCGCATAACCAATAGAGGGTCGGCATCGGCGTTCCATCGGGGAGCAATGGCGAGTTGCGCAGCACGGCGGGATCACCGTCGCTCCGACGAACGACGACTTCGAAGTCGCCCATCGGTGTGCGCCCAAGTAGTTCGGCAACCCGGGCCCGCTCGTCAGCCACCAACATCAGTTCCGGCGTCGACGACGAATGAGTCCGAACACGATCAAAGCGCCGACGGCCACGCCCAGGAGTGGCACTGCTCGCTTGAGAAGTGGTGAGCCGGCCTGTCCCAGCAGGTCGATCGCTTCGGGTTCCGGCTGATCGATCTTGCGAATTGCTGGCGGCGCTTCGGTTGGAATCTCTGCAGCGGTCGCACTCGTTGGTTCGCTCGGTGACGGCGTTGCCGGGCTTGATGCCGGGCTTGATGCTGGGGGCGCTACATCGTCGGACGCTGCGCTGGATCCGTCATCGACGAGAACGGTCTGTTCGAGGTTGTCGACAAATTGGGTGAGCAACTTGGCGCTGACATCGGCGAGCACGCCGCGACCAAACTGCGCGACCTTGCCAGTAACAGTGAGATCGGTGGTGACAGTTACGCGAGTGCCTGCACCAGACGGCTCAAGTTGCGCGGTGATGATGGCGCTGGCGTTTCCCTGTCCACGGGTGTCACGACCTGCACCTTCGAGTACTGCCTTGTACGCAACATCGTCACGCTCGAGGAACGTCGCCTTGCCCTTGTACTGGGCTTGAATCGGACCGACCTTGACCTTCACGATCCCGCGATATTCCTCGCCCTCGATCTCCTGCAGCTGCGCGCCAGGAAGGCAGGGGGCGATGCGCTCGACATCGGTCAATACCTTCCACGCCTCATCGATCGGCACACTCACATCGAAGGTGTTGATCAGTTCCATCTGTCGAGATCCTCCACGGTGTCGACGTCCGACGCGTCGCCGGGGCAGGCTACCGCCGCCACGAGCTCGGGCCTTCTTCCCAGAAGCACCCGAGCTCCCTCATCGCCTTCATCGGGGAGCTCGTCCCAGATCAGTACTCCGAGGCGAACCGGGTTTCCTCGCTCACCGCCATAGGTTGCCACCACGATGGGGAGGTCGGTTTCGCACTGAGAAACCCGGAGCCACGACTCCGCAGGCACCATCGGCTGATCGGCCAGTCCGACAACCACTGCCTGGGCCCCAAGCTGTCGGGCCGCCTCGACACCAACCTGCAAAGAACTCGCCTGCCCCGAGGCCCAGTTCGGATTCTCAACGACCCGAACCCCATCGGGCAGCACCCCGTCGAGGGGCGCTGCTCCCGCCACCACAACCACCGCCGAGAAGCACCCAGCATCGAGTGCGGCTTGCGCAGCAATGGCCACGAGAGGACGACCACGGAACTCGGCAACCTGCTTCCATCCGGCGGCGAACCGAGAGGATGACCCAGCAGCCAAGATCACCGCGACCTGAGGTTGGGGCGAATTCACCCTGTCAGTCAACCACCCTCGGCTCCGAGCCGCGCTCGGTGCTCGGCTAGTCTCTGACCTGTTCGCCGGCACCGTCCCGGCGGGTTCGCACCGAGGGGGAACATGCAGATCACGGTGACCGTCAATGGCGTAGAGCAGTCCGGTGATGTCGAGCCGCGGACGCTCCTCGTGCAATTCATTCGCGACAATCTCGGCCTCACGGGAACCAACATCGGCTGTGACACCTCGTCCTGCGGCGCCTGCACGGTCCATGTCGATGGCGAATCGGCAAAGTCGTGCACGCTTCTTGCGGTTCAGGCCGACGGTTGTTCAGTGACCACCATCGAGGGCCTCGCCGATGGCGACATCCTTCATCCCATGCAACGCTGCTTTCAGGAAAATCACGGACTGCAGTGCGGGTATTGCACCCCCGGGATGGTCATGGCGGCAGTCTCCCTCCTCGATGAAAACCCCAACCCGACCGAGGCCGATGTGCGGATCGGGCTCGAAGGAAATCTCTGCCGCTGCACCGGCTATCACAACATCGTGAAATCCGTTCTCGCCTGTGCCGCCGAATCGACTGGGGCATCAAAGTGATCCCCGCCGCGTTCGACTACATCCGTGCCGATTCCGTCGATGCCGCTCTGAACGCTCTCGCCGAGCATGGCGACGAAGCCAAGTTGCTTGCCGGCGGGCACTCGCTTCTGCCGCTCATGAAACTTCGTCTGGCATCCCCGTCGGTGCTTGTTGACGTTGGCCGACTCGACGATCTGCGCTACATCAACGATGCAGGCGATCACATCGCCATCGGTGCACTCACTCGCCATCGCGATCTGGAAATCAGCACGCTCCTCGCGTCTGCTGCTCCCCTGCTCGCTCATGCTGCTGGTCATGTCGGTGACCCACAGGTTCGCCATCGCGGCACCATCGGCGGCTCGCTTGCTCACGCCGATCCGGCCTCTGATCTTCCTGCAGTCGTTCTCGCCATGGGCGGAACGCTCGTCGTCACCGGCCCGAACGGCACCCGTGAAATCGCGGCGTCGGAGTTCTACATCGGTTTCCTTGAGTCGGCTCTCGCTCCCGACGAACTGCTCACCGAAATCCGCATCCCCAAACTTGATGCGCAGGGATGGTCATTCCAGAAGTTCAACCGGCGCGCTCAGGACTGGGCCATTGTCGGAGTGGCGACCGTGCGTGCCGACGGCTCTACCGGCGTTGCCCTCGTCAACATGGGCTCAACCCCACTGCTGGCCAGTGCGGTCATCGATGCGGTGAAGTCTGGAGCAAGCGCTGCTGATGCGGCCTCCGTCGCCGCCGAGGGAACCGAAGCCCAGAGCGACATCAACGCGTCGGCCGAGTACCGAGAGCATCTCGTTCGCGTGCTGGTGCGTCGTTCGCTCGAGGAATCAGGCCTGTCCTAGTCCCCATCTCCAACCTCGTGGAGGTCCGGAGATCGATGCGGTCAGTGAATACTGCCGGTGGTGTCGCTGAGCGACGCGCTCACGCGTCCGGTTCGTGATGCGATCACCTCTGCACAAATCGCGATTGCGGTTTCTTCAGGAGTCCGCCCACCCAGATCAAGACCGATCGGCGCATGGAGTCGTGCTCTGACCTGATCCATGTCGGCTCCTGCTTCGGCCAGCCGATTGAGTCGTTCCGCACATGTGCGCCGACTACCCATCGCTCCGAGATAGCCAACATCGGTGGCAAGTGCTGCTTTGATCGCCGGAACATCGAACTTGTGATCATGCGTGAGCACACACACCGCATCGCGAGGACTCAAACGAGTTCCCACCTTTTCGAGATGTCGGTGCGGCCAATCAACAACGACCTCATCGGCAACCGGGAAACGTCGCTTCGTGGCAAAAACCTCTCGCGCATCACAGACCGTTACGTAGTAGCCCATGACTTTGGCGACTTTTACGAGAGCACCAGTGAAGTCCACCGCACCGAAGATCAGCATGTGAGGCGGCGGCGCGAAGGATTCGATGAAGACGGAAACCGCTTCTTCGCGAGCTTCGCCATGAGGACCGTAATGTCGGACTCCTGTACGACCGCCAGCCAGTTCGCCGATCGAATCACGGATCACGACACGATCGAGGTCGGCGTCGCCAAGGGTTCCGACGGGATCCAGTCCGTCGCCAACGATGATTTTGGCGCCGACGATGATTTTGGCGCCGACGGCTCCGCCCTCGATAACAGTCGCGATCACCACCGGACGATGATCGTTTACCGCGGCCCGCCAGAGTTCGTAGATCGAGTCAGACACCGAATTCACCAGTCCAACGGTTCG
>JBAXGZ010000067.1:0-12688 GCA_037139155.1 Actinomycetes bacterium
TGTCGAGTCGACCCACATGGCTAAGCACTCGAAGCACGGTCAATCGCCCTCTCTCATGGCCTGCAGCAGCGGAGGCGCCGCAGAGGGTCAGCGTAACGGACCCAAACTCGTGGTGACCGAGGAACGGGCTTCACCGACTACGGTCCGAGCGATGCCCGAGTACCTCTCCCCCACGTGGTTTACCGAGGCCGATTCGCTTCTTCGTTCGAGCGAGGTCCTGAGCGCGCAGTCCAAGGGCGTGCATCTGGTGCTCGAACAACGAGTTGGCGAGGGCAATACCGCAACGGTGTGGCACGTGCGCTTTGCCGACGGCACCGTTTCGATGACCCAAGGTCCGGCCGACGAACCCGATGTCGTTTTTGTCTGTGATGTCGCAACGGCCGAAGGAATTCGCAGCGGCAAACAAAGTGCTCAGGCTGCATTCATCGACGGTGCTTTGCGAGTCGAAGGTTCGATTCATTCGCTGTTAGCGCATGCGGAATTATTCGCGGTGCTTGATGACGTACTCGGCCCGCTGCGCTAAGCACAACGGGCCGAGACCAAAGAGTTTCAGTTTTCGCTTCACCACTAAGTGGTGCGGCCAGAAGGTGCAAACGGAATCAGATGAGTCCGAGTTCGTTCACGCCGTCGCGCTCTTCAACGAGTTCGGCAACCGAAGCGTCGATGCGGCCACGTGAGAAGTCATCGATGTCGAGACCCTGCACGATTTCGTACTTGCCATTGGCGCAGGTGACAGGGAATGACGAGATGATGCCCTCGGCAACGCCGTAGGAACCGTCTGATTGAATCGCCATCGAGACCCAGTCGCCCTTGGCTGAACCAAGTGCCCATGTGCGCATGTGATCAATCGCGGCGTTTGCTGCCGACGCTGCGCTGGAAAGTCCGCGAGCTTCGATGATTGCGGCACCGCGCTGCTGAACGGTCGGGATGAAATCGTTCTCAAGCCAGGCCTGATCATTGACCAGTGCGGCAGCGTTCTGGCTCTTCACTTCAGCATGGAAGAGGTCGGGGTACTGCGTGGCCGAATGATTGCCCCAGATCGTCATCTTGGTGATGTCCGAAACGGTGGTGCCCGTCTTGGCCGCAACCTGTGCGATCGCACGGTTGTGATCGAGACGAGTCATTGCCGTGAAGCGCTCGTTCGGAATGTTTGGCGCGTTGTTCATTGCAATGAGTGCATTGGTGTTGGCGGGGTTACCGACAACGAGGATCTTCACGTCTGACGCGGCGTTGTCGGACAACGCCTTGCCCTGCGGCTTGAAAATGCCACCGTTTGCTTCGAGCAGGTCCTTGCGCTCCATGCCCTTCGAACGCGGACGTGCACCAACAAGAAGTGCGTAGGAAATATCGCCGAACGCTTCGCTCGGATCGTCGGTGCGCACAATGCCTGAGAGCAGTGGGAAGGCACAGTCTTCGAGTTCCATCGCAACGCCCTTGAGCGCGTCCATGGCCGGGGTGATGTCGAGAAGCTGGAGGATGACCGGCTGGTCGTCTCCAAGCATCTGACCACTAGCAATACGGAACAGAAGGCTGTAGCCGATCTGACCGGCAGCACCGGTAACAGCTACGCGAACGGGGGTCTTCACAGGGGGGTCCTCCACGGGGACGTCAGGTTGACGAGCCGACACTAGTCAGCCGCTGATCGCCTGAAAAAACCGGGAGAACTGTTTGCCGATGGTCAATCGACCATCGCGGGAGGCAACGCCTTAGAGGGTGACGGGATAGGGGAATTTGGCGTCCACACCACCGTCGACGACCAGCGTGCGGCCGGTCACGTAGGCCGACATGTCGCTGGAGAAAAACAGCGCAGCCGATGCGATATCGGCGGTGGCACCCATCTTCTGCAACGGAGCGTTGCCCGCATTGAGCGCACGCTGTTCATCGTTGAACACCGCTTCCATGCGGGGGCTAAGGATCGTGCCTGGGGCAACGGCGTTGGCCCGAATGCCAAAGCCACCGAGTTCGATGGCCAAGGTCTGCACCCACGCCATGAGTCCGGCCTTGGCCGCTCCGTACGCAGCGTGCATCGGAGCGGCCGTGAAACCGCTCACCGAGGCAATAAACACCATCGTGCCGCCACCAGACTTCGACATGAGTCGACCAAAGGCTTGTGACAACAAGAACGCGTGACGAAGGCAGATATCGATTTCCCAATCGAAGGTTTCGTCGGTCATGTCGAGGATCGATTCCCAACGAGCCATACCGACGATGTCAACGAGGCCATCGATACGACCGTTAATGGCTTCGGCATCGGCAGCAAGCTGCGCGGCCCCTTCACGAGTGGTGACATCGCCCACCCAGGCAACGCCCGCCGGACCGATTTCGGCGGCGATCTCAGCGGCACGGTCGGCATCGACATCGGCACACACCACGGTCTTGGCACCGGCCTGCACGAGCGCGTGCGACGTCATCCGTCCCATGCCAACGCCAGCGCCGGCCACCACAAACGTGCGGCCGTCGACGCGAAGGCGTGAGAGGAAATCGGGTACTGGAGAGTTGTCACCGGTTGTCATCGGAGTGTTCCGTTCGTGAGTTGTTCGTGAGTTGTTCGTTAGTAGAGAAGGTCATGCCATCACCACGCCACCGTTGGGGCGGATCACCTGTCCGGTGACGAAACGTGAGGCATCGCTGGCGAGATACAGCATCGCCCAAGTTTGGTCCTCGGGTGTAGCGATCGTGCGCAGTGGTGATTGCGCGGCCCGAATGGAGGTGTAGGACTCACGCTCGGCTTCGTCGATCGAACCGTCGGCATTTGTCCAACGCCCCTGCACCATCGGCGTGTCGGTGAATCCAGGAGCGATCGCGTTGACGCGAATGTCGCTGGCACCAAGCTCGACTGCCGCGCAACGAGTCAGATGCGAAACAGCAGCTTTGGTCATGGCATAAATCGAGAGAGTCGGTGCCGGCATATCGCCGCCGGCCGAGGACACATTGATGATCGATCCGCCATTGGCCATGGTGCGCCCTGCCGCAGCAACGCCCCAATAGGTGCCCCAAAGATTGACCTTTGTGATGAACTCAACATCTTCCGGCGTTGCATCAACAATGTTCATGTAGCGAATGACGCCGGCAACGTTCGCCCAAACATCGAGACGACCGTGGGTCGTGATGGCCGTGTCGGCGAGTGCGTTGACCTGATCGCGATCAGAAACATCGGTAGGAACGATCGTGGCGTTGCCGCCCGCCGCCGCGACCATCTCGGCGGTTTCTTCGAGACCGGAAACGCCGACATCGGCAATGAGCACGTTGGCACCGGCCTGAGTGAACGTGATGGCCGCTTGGCGGCCAATGCCACCAGCAGCGCCGGTAATGACCGCGGTGCGGCCGTGCAGAGAGAACTGTTCGATGAGTTCGTTGGAGAGGACCGGTCGGCCGTCAGTGTTCGAGGTCATTGCTCGGTTCCTCTCGTGAGCGTCTGCGACGCCGGGCGAACTGCTTGTGTTCTTCTCTGCCAGTATTTTCGCTATTGCGAAGAACTCTTCGCTATGCTGCGGCCACCGTAGGACACCGGTCACACCCGGTCAATCGAACCGAAGGCGCTGTTATGGCCCGTCCCGCCCCGGCTGCAAGCCGAGCGATCCAAATCCTCGACCTCCTTGTCACCCATCCCACCGAGCGATTCACGCTGACCGAGTTAGTGCGACGAACCGGAATGAGTTTGGGTTCGGCCCATGCCACGCTCGCTGTGCTCGAGGGCAGCGGGCATGTTTCGCGCAATGCCACAACCCGCGCCTATTCACTTGGACCCGCACTCGTTGTGGCCGGTGTGGTCGCTCTTGAACATCACCCCGCCATCGACGCTGCCCGCATCGTGATCGAGCCACTCGCCGAAGAACTCGGCGTTGAAGTTTTGGTATCGGCGCGCACCGTCGACGAAATCATTTTTGTGGCGCGCTCGGGTCAACACAGCGCGTTTGGTCCTGGTATCCGTGAAGGCGAACGTGTGCCGTTGGTGCCGCCTCTCGGCGCAGTGTTTCTCGCGTGGTCAGAGGATCATGAGATCGAACAATGGTTGAAACGTTCGCCCGATCATTCTTCGGCTGCGATCGCGCGCTACGACGCTGCGCTTGAGCTCGCCCGCTCGCGCGGATTTGCCGTTTCTGCTGGTTCCGACACACAACGACAACTCGGTGAACGCACCTATTCGTTGTCGGACTCCCCCAGTAACGCCGAACTCCGCAATGACGTCACCGAGTTGTTCGCGGTCCTCGCCACCGAGAACTACCCCGTTGTTGACCTGAGCACGAACAGTCGCTTCGACGTTGGAACAATCGCCGCGCCTGTCTTCGGTGCTGACGGCGAAGTGATTGCAGCAATTTCTGCGACTGGATTTCCACCCGGACTCGATGCCGACACCGTGATCAACGCCGGGACCAAGATCCGAGATGCAGCGGCGATCGCCACAAGGTCTTCCCGCGGTCGTTTCCCGTCGAATTCATAGGCAAATTCGGGGTTCACTGCCCTCTCCCAGCAGAGACAGTCCGAAAGTCCGTGGCATTCAGCCAACAGGGTCGGTAGCCTTTTTGCGTGGATCCCTCTACCACCATCGTGTCAACCCCAGGAGTGCGTGGCGGAAAGCCATGCCTCGCGGGCACACGCGTCACGGTTGATGATGTCCTCGGCTACCTCGCATCGGGAATGACGATTGCACAGATTGTCGCCGACTTCCCCGAACTGACGAACGAACTCGTGAATGCTGCGGTTGAGTTTGAGTCAGTGCGCGAGCGTCGCACCCCAAACGCTTCGTGAAGTTGCTATTCGACCAGAACCTCTCGCGGTTTCTTGTTGAGCGCGTTGGTAGCGAATTCAAAGGGAGTCTCCACGTCATCCAGCTTGGCCTTGACCAAGCAACTGATCGCGAGATCTGGGACTGGGCAGGTGAGCACGGCTTCACCATCGTCTCCAAAGACTCTGATTTTCACGATCTCGCCGCATCCTCGGTTCCACCACCGAAGGCGATTTGGCTGCGAGTCGGAAACTTATCGACAAATCGGATCGAACATTTGTTAAATGAAAACGTTGACCTCATGCTGGAATTTGAACTCAAACCAGATGCATCACTTCTCGTCATCGACTGGTTCGACGAACCTCGCGGTTAAATCTCAGGCAGTGACCCGGGCGACGAACTCGGCCATTTCGGTGACGCCCTCGACGGCTTCGGGGAACGCCGGGTAACTCATCGTCCAGATATGCGGCATCTCGGGGTACACACTGAGCGTGACGTCAACCCCTGCTGCTTTCGCGACGTCGGCGAGTTTGCGTGAGTCGTCGAGCAATACCTCGACATCGCCCACAAGGATCAGCAACGGCGGCGCGCCATCCCAATCGCCAAACAGCGGCGACGCAATCGGATCAGTGGGATCGGCGCCACCGAGATAGGCCGGTGCTGCTTCTTCGGCCGAGGTGCGCGAGAACAACTTGTCGGATTCGGCATTGGTGTCGTAGGTGGCGGCGGTGATCGTGAGATCGACCCACGGCGAACAACAAATAACACCGGCAGGAAGCACGCCGTCGGCAAGCGCATGCATCGTCACCGATGCCGCAAGCCCGCCACCAGCTGAGTCACCAGCAATCACGATGCGGCCAGTGTCGATTCCTTCGGCAAGAAGCGACTCCCAGACGGCGAAGCAATCGTCAACCGCTTTGGGGAACTTGTTCTCGGGAGCGAGTCGGTACTCAACCAGCAGGACTCGAGCGCCGAGCACTGCGGCGAGGTGTGACCCATAGGCGCGATAGGCCAGGGCGGACGCAATACGGAAACCGCCGCCATGGAAATAGAGAAGGATCGGCGCATCTTCGGCCACATCGACTGGTCGACACTCAATGCCAGGAACGCCGCTACGAATGAACGGCTCGGCCACTGTTCCTTCGGCGAGCGGAAGCTGCGCCATGGCCTCGTCAATGCGCGAGCGCTGCTCGACGATGTGCGCAGGAGGGGGCGGAACCGGTCGTGCTGCCATTGCTTCCTGCATTGCGTGGAACTCTTTACTGGCCATGGGCTGACACTAGAGGGTCACACCACCGCTGCGCCGCACTTTCAGCGACTGTTTACACAACTTTTTGCTGGGACTTCAAACAGCCTGCTGGCCGGTATTCCCCAACCAAGATCGGTAGAGCTCGGCATATCGTCCGTCGAGTACAACAAGTTCGTCGTGCGAACCGTGCTCAACCAACACTCCAGCGTCGAACACCAGGACGAGATCAGCTTGCTCTGCTGTCGACAAACGATGGGCAACGCTGATCGTGGTGCGACCTTCGGCCAGACGATGCAACGCCGTCGTGAGTGCGCGTTCGGTGCGCGGATCAACCGCACTCGTGGCCTCATCGAGGATGAGAAGACCGGGATCAGCCATCTGAGCACGAGCAAGAGCGACGAGTTGGCGCTCACCAACACTCAAACCTTCGCCCCGCTCGCCCACTTCGGTATCGAGCCCACGAGGCAGACCTGCAACCCAGGTTTCGAGACCGAGTTCGGCAATTGATGCTCGAACATCGTCGATCGTTGCGCCAACACGGCCCATGGCGATGTTTTCGCCAAGCGTTGTATCGAACATGAAGCCGTCCTGAGGCACCATACGAATACGTTCAGTTCGCGATTCACGATTCACCGTGTTGAGCGCAATCCCGCCGACAATCACTGATCCTTCGACTGGGTCAGCCAAACGATCGAGCAACTTCACAAACGTCGTCTTGCCCGAACCGGTTTCGCCCACGATCGCGACCGAAGCACCGGCTGGAATGGTGATGTTGACATCACGAAGAACCGGGCCGCCGGTTTGATACGTGAAACCGAGGTGTTCGACCCGCACATCGAGCGGTCCTTCGGGCAACTCCACGCCCGGCTCGGGCTCAACGAGGTTGATGGGCGTGTCGAGAACATCGAGCACTTTCGACCAACCGGCAATGGCAGTCTGCGTCTGATCGAGGATTTCGCCGATTTCCGCAATGGGTCCGAGAATCAACTGCACGAGGAACAAGCACGCAACCAAACTGCCAGCGTTGAGGCCCCATGATTCCCCGAACCAAATGCCGGCCATGGCGACCGAGGCAAGGGCAACGCCACCGAAGGCATCGCCTAGCGGAAACATGAAGGCGAACCAACGGGCTGCGCTCATTTCTGATTTGAACTGGGCCTGAATGGCATCGTCGAGACGAGCACGTGAGCGGCGTTGCAATCCATAAGCCCGAATCGGGGCCGCACCCTGCACCGCTTCGCTGACTTCCGAAAGCGTTGTTCCGACGCGGTTACGAACCACCGTGTAGGCCTTCAACTGTCGGCGCTGCATCAATCGGAACAGGGGCAACACCGGCAACGCGGCAACGATCGTGATAACGGCTAACTGCCATGCGTAGAAACTCATCACGATCAGCGTTCCGATGACGACAATCGAGTCGATGATCCATGCCACTGCGCCGTACTGAACAAAGCGAGCAATGGTCTCGATATCACTCGTCACTCGCGACGTGAGTTCTCCTCTTCGAGTGGACTCGTGATCGGCGATGGACAGACGATGAATGTGCGCGAACGTCCGCACCCGCAGGTTGCGCAACATCATTTCGGCGGTGGTCACCAGTCGCACATAGGTGACACGAGCCAGCAGCATGACCGAAATGACGATTACCGCCGCACCTGCACATGCCGTGACCGTGAAACTTGCGTTGAATCCGTCGTCGGCAAGCAGGCCCTTGTCGATCACCTGCTGGATAAGCACCGGAATGATCAGGCGACCGACCGATCCGATGATGGCGAAAAGCACCGTGAGCCGCAGGCCGCGAACAAGTTCGGGGCTCTGGGAGAAACCTCGGCGAAGAACCGACATCGCGCGGAGTCGTCGTTCATTCGCCTTCTCTTCCGCGGATGCGGCCAGCGCGTCATGTTCCAACGCGATCGGGTCATCGAACGCCGCGGCATGTTCCATAACTGCGAGTTCGTCATTGGCCTGAGCCGACAGTTGATCCTGATCAGATCCGGCCTCGTCGCCCGATGAAGACGTGCGCTTGTCACTCATGACAGCCCACCCGCTTCAACTTCGGAATCGTCGTGATCGATATCTTCAGCCATCGATTCCTGATCGACATAGGCATGAACAAGGCGCGCGTAGTCGGGATTCGTGGCGAGCAACTCGGGATGCGACCCAGTCGCCACGATGCGACCTTCGTCGAGGAACACAACCTCATCAGCCAGTTCGATCGTGGAGACACGATGGGCCACGACCAACGTGGTTGTTTCCAACGAGGTACGAAGATCACGAAGGATTGCTGACTCAATCACCGGGTCAACCGCGCTGGTGGCGTCATCAAGAATGAGCACGCGTGGGCCGCGCAGCAACGCACGAGTGAGCGCGAGTCGCTGACGTTGACCGCCAGAAAGCGTTACACCCCGCTCCCCCACAACGGTGTCCCAACCGTTGGGCAGTCGATGCACAAATGATGACGCGTGGGCGATCGACGCCGCCCGTTCAAGTTGGGCATCATCAATCGGATCGCCGAGAGTGACGTTCTCGCGGACGCTGTCGGCAAACAAGAACGTCTCTTGAAAGACCAGGGCCACTTCAGAACGCACAGCCGTCGGATCGAACTGGCGCAGGTCGACTCCGTCGAGCGACACCGTTCCACTATCGGGATCGACCAGACGAGGGATGAGTTCGCACAATGTGGACTTACCCGAACCTGTGACCCCAACGAGGGCGACGATCGAGCCAGCCGCGATGTCGAGGTTCAAGCCATCGAGCACCGGTGGATCATCGCCGTATCGAAACGAAACTTCGGTGAACGACACTGACAACGGACCAGCGCCGACGGCAGGTGGATGATCCGTCGCGGCACCCGGTTCATGGGGCGCGGCCAGCACCTTGTCGAGACGAGCGCTCACCACCACCGAGCGCGGAAGTTCCTGAAGGAAATAGCCGAACACGCGCATCGGGAATGCAAGCAAGCCAAACAACGCCGCGGCCTGCACGATGTTTCCGGTATTGAGACGTCCGATAGATACCTGCCATGAGCCGATGAGCAACAAGGCGATGATCCCGAGGTTGGGCAGAGCCTCAATCATGGGTTCAAAAAATGCGCGAATACGGCCCAGCCCCACCCGCGAGGCTCGAAGTTCGTCAGCGGCAACTTCGAGTCGGGCGACTTCTTCATCTTCACGGCCAAGTGTCTTTACGACAAGCACGCCATCGAACGATTCATGCGTAATGCGGCTGACCTGACCGACACGCTCTTGCACCAAACCCAACGGCTTCTCGGCACGACTGGTGTACATGCGGTTGATGATGGCCAGCAGGGGAAACAGCACCACTCCCACCAGCATGAGGAACCAGTCCACCGTCGCCAAACTGATAATGGCGAAGACCACAAGCGTGACCACTCCGATGCTGAATGGCAACGGGTTGATGACTTCACTCGATGCGACGATGTCAGCATCGGCGTGGGCGAGAAGTTCTCCGGTCGGGGTCTCGCGGTGATATTTCAGAGGCACCGAGAGATAGGTGTCGGCCAGTTTTCGGCGCCAATCACGCTGAGTTCTGTAGGTGAGTAGTGCTGCGAAATAACGACGCAGGATGATTGTCGACGCCCGTAGTAACCCGACGAGCAATAGCGCGAGGCCTGAGAACCACACCGCCTTCGCGGTCGGGCGACCGGTTTCGAAGGTGGGGACGATCACGTTGTTGGTAATGCGACCGAGGATGATCGTGGTTCCCACCGCAGCACCGGCATAGATCGCTGCGCCGATGACCGAGATAACGAAGGGAATCGGATGGGCCCGGACGTACCTCGTCAGGAGTCGCGCACCGCGACGGAACAGTCCGGAGACACCCGAGGCCACGTGAACCTACGCGCCGGAGGACGACGCGTCGCCGAGCCCGAGATTGGCGGCGATCTCGCGGGTCGCCGTCGAACGATTGAGTGTGTAGAAGTGCAGCCCCGGCGCACCCTCATCAAGAAGGCGCTGGCAAAGGTCGCTGGCCAACTCGACACCCAGAGCGCGAACAGCATCGGGATCATCAGCGATCGCATCGAATCGGCTAGCGAGATGCGGAGGGAACTCGGCACCTGCCAACTGCGCGAATCGCACAACCTGAGCAGCATTGGTGACGGGCATGATCCCGGGAAGTACGGGCTTGTCACAGCCAAACGCTGCAAGTCCCTCAACCAATCGCAGGTAGGGCTCAGGCTCAAAGAAGAACTGAGTAATGGCGAAATCGGCCATGTTCAACTTGTCAGCCAAATGACGACGATCGGAATACAGGTCTGGCGAACGCGGATGACCTTCAGGGTGTGCCGCGACTCCGATCGAGAAGCCACCCTTCCCCTTGATGAGTTCGACCAATTCCGTGGCGTACTCGAATTCACTTTCAGCAACGACACCGTTGTCGTCGACGATGGGATCTCCAGAGAGCGCAAGGATGTTCGAAACACCGGCAGCTTTGTATTCGTCAAGCAGCACATCGAGTTGCGCACGAGTGTGGGCAACGCAGGTGAGGTGCGCCATGGCGGTGATGCCGATATTGCGCTCGATGTTTATGACGACATCGCGGGTGCGTTCACGGGTTGAACCACCGGCGCCGTACGTCACCGAAACAAAGGAAGGATCAAGCGGCGCGAGTTCGGAGATTGTCTGTTCGAGGGAACGAGCTGCTTCATCGGTCTTTGGCGGGAAGAACTCAAACGAGCAGGTGCGGCCCGCGGCGAGTAGATCGGAGATGTACGTCATGATCAGCTCTGCTCCAGGCGACGTTCGGCGGCCTCAACCGTATTGACCAACAGCATGGCGCGAGTCATTGGCCCGACACCGCCGATTCGCGGTGACAACCAGCCGGCGACCTCGGCAACCTCATCGGCTACGTCAGATACCAGTTTCTTTCCTTCGAACGACACGCCCGCAGCAACAACTGCTGCGCCGGGCTTGACCATGTCGCGGGTGATCAGCCCAGGAAACCCAGCAGCAGCGATGATGATGTCGGCTTCACGTGTGTACGCGCCCAAATCGGCAACGCCGGTGTGCACGACCGTTACCGCGGCATTCGCATTTGGTCGCTTGAGCGTGAGCAGATTCGCCAGGGGTCGCCCAATGGTGAGACCACGACCAACGATCACGACGTGGCGTCCTTCGATCTGCACGCCGTAATGCGCAAGCAACGCCTGGATGCCAGCCGGCGTGCACGGAAGCGGACCATCGACACCCTGCACGAGATGACCAAGATTGACCGGATGTAATCCGTCGACGTCCTTGGCCGGATCGACCTCGAGCAAGGCTCCTTCGAAATCAAGGTGCTTCGGGAACGGGTACTGCATCAGATAGGCATCGACGGCCGGATCGGCATTGAACCGAGCAATGACGTCGAGAACGTCCTGCTGGGTGGCATCGGAGGGCAGATGAGCATGATGCGAGGTGATGCCGAGGGCTTCGCAATCACGGTGCTTCATGGAGACGTAGTTGGCCGAAGGGCCGTCGTCGCCCACCAGAACCGTGCCCAGCCCAGGGGTGATTCCTCGTTCGATCAACGCCTCGACCCGACCGGCCAGATCGGCCTTGATCCCGGCTGCCACGAGTTCACCGTCGAGCACCTGCGCAGTCATAGAGGTGACCCTACCGGGCCTCGCTAGCGTGACGGTTCGTGCAGCGCTCTCTCACCATCGGCCCCCTGACAGTCGACCCGCCCGTCGTGCTCGCGCCCATGGCTGGTGTCACCAACAGCGCCTTCCGGCGCCTGTGTCGCCGCTATGGGGCCGGGCTCTATGTGAGCGAAATGGTGAATGCCCGCGGGCTGCTCGAAGGGGGCGAGAAGAGTTGGCAGTTGGCCTCGTTCGCTCCCGATGAATCTCCCCGGTCGCTGCAGCTCTACGGCACCGATCCGGTCGTGGTGGCCGAAGCCGTTCGTCGACTCATTGGCGAAGGACATGTCGATCATCTCGATTTCAACTTTGGCTGCCCCGCCCCCAAGGTGATGCGCCATGGTGGCGGCGCCGCCGTTCCCACCCGGCCTCGCCTATTGGCGGCGATCATCGCCGCCGCGGTTGAGGCGGCCGATGAGACCTCGGGTGGCACAGTGCCGGTCACGGTGAAGATGCGCATGGGCCTCGACGACGATCGCCTCACCTATCTCGAGGCTGGTCGTATCGCCGCCGACAACGGAGCGAAGGCGGTTGCCCTCCATTCCCGCACCGCAGCGCAGCGCTATTCCGGCCGAGCGCATTGGGACGCGATCACTGCGCTCGTCGAAGCAGTGCCAGATGTCCCCGTTCTCGGCAACGGCGATATCTGGACCGCCGAAGACGCGCTGGTGATGATGGAACGCACTGGTTGCGCTGGAGTCGTCGTTGGTCGAGCGTGCTTGGGCCGACCCTGGTTCTTCGGTCAACTCGCCGACGTTTTCGCAGGGCTCCCCGCTCGACCCGAACCCCCGCTAGGTGAAGTCGCAGTGATTGCCGCCGAACATGCTCGCTTACTTGCCGAATCAGTTGGCGAACGGCGCGCCATGTTGATGATGCGCAAACATCTTGGTTGGTATCTCACTGGGTACGCCGTTGGTTCAGTTGCACGCCGACAACTCACGTTGGTTGCTTCGTTTACGGAACTCGATGATCAACTCGCTGCGCTTGATCATTCGTTAATTGTCGACGCCACGACCGCGGCGCGACCGCGCGGTACTCAGACTGGCCCGCACGCAGTGATCATCCCCGACGG
>JBAXGZ010000068.1:0-12686 GCA_037139155.1 Actinomycetes bacterium
CGGGCCTTGCCTAATCGATCGCGGAACCGAGCACGTTCGACTCCGGCGTCCGGCACGGCATCGGCATCGGCATCGGCATCGACCTCGGCGCCGACCTCGACCTCGACCTCGGCGCCGGCGTCGGTTTCGTCAAACTCGATCGTTCCAACTGCTTCAGAGGTGATCGAACCTCCGGCTGCAAGCTCATCGATGAACTCGTCAGCCGGAACATGCGATGCAAGGTCGGCTGCGACTTCCGCCTGAATGAGCGCATCGCGAGCGGCTTCTGCAGGGGGGACGACTCGCTCATCAACCTGCGCGCGACGCTTCGATGGTGGCTCAAGCCTGGCTCGGCGATTGCGAGGAGCGATGAACCCGAGCCCGACGATGAGCGCAAGCAGGACGACAACAGCGGCGACGATGAGAATCACGGTCATGAGGCGATCACTCTAGTGGGCGACCCTACGAACCGATCTCTGCCGATTCCCTCCCGCCCCAACTTCAGCACCAACTTCAGTCCTGATTTCAGACCTGAAGTTGCCGCGAGCGCTCGCAGCGCCAGACGCGTCGATGGCCGCCTAAGTAGGCGGCCATCGATCGAAACTGAGATGCAACGATTTCGCTACTTCAGAGTGCCAAGCGTGACGTTGACATCGAGGGTCTTCCCGTCACGATCCAGTGAGACAATCACCTTGTCGCCGGGGCTGTAGCCGCTGGCCATACCCCGAAGTTCATCGAAGCTGCGAATAGCAACGCCATCGACCGAGACAATCAGATCACCAGATTTGATCCCGGCTTTGTCGGCTGCACCACCGCTCGTCACGCTCTGGACATAGGCGCCAGCACTGCCGCTGGGTGTCGTGCTCGGTCCACTCAGTCCGAGACCGGCACGGGCAACCGTCTTGCCAGAGGCGAGTTGATCAGCGACTCGCTTCGCCGTCGTGATCGGGATAGCGAAACCAATACCGGTGTTCTCACCTGTCTCGCTGTAGATCGAAGAGTTGATGCCCATGATCTCGCCAAGGCGATTCGCCAACGCACCACCGGAGTTGCCGGGATTAATCGATGCGTCGGTTTGGATCATGTTGATCACGACGCTCTTTTCGTTCGGTACGGGTCGGTTCACCGCAGAAACAATGCCCGAGGTGACGGTCTGCTCAAGTCCGTAGGGGCTGCCCACAGCAACGGCGATCTGACCGACATGCGGCTTCTCAACCGTTAACTTCGCCGCCGGAGCACGAAGTCCCGAGGCACGAACGACAGCAATATCGGTTCCGGTATCGGCACCGAGAACTTGACCCTTGACCGCAGTTCCATGCGAATCACGAACCGTGACGGTCGTGGCGGTGCCAACGACGTGTGCATTGGTGATGAAGAGATCGGTGTCATAGGCGACACCTGATCCGAGTCCGCTCGCGGTCTCAATCTGCACAACCGAGGGACCAACCGTGGCGGCAACGTAGGCCACCGGTTCAGATCCTGGATCGATCGTGACCGCAGTTGTGGTCACTTGACCACCCGATCCCGCGCTCTGAACGACGGTCGTGGTGCCGTTGTTATCGATGAGCGAGCGGATCCCGAAGCCCAGTCCGAAGAGGCCAACGACCACCACAAGCGAGACGAGGACGCGCGCAAACGGGTTCGAACGACGCGGGCCTGACGTTGCAGGTTTGCGGTCGGGCGGAGGGGTCGGTGCGACGCTCCACGAATCGGCCGGGGGCACCGGCGGCACCGGCGCAGCGGAGGCGGTCCCCCAGTTCGGCGGCATGGCGCCCGGTTCCCATCCACCGACAGGAACGGTTGCGTCCGGCGGCGTCGGAGGCTGGGGTGGCATTGCGGGGGGCTGGTTCTCCCAGGTCATAACGAATCGGCTCCTACTGCGGGTTCGGGTCGAATAGTACGGACACCATGAGGTGGACGTGAGAGCAACCTACGGAACAGCAGCGAAAGCCGAACGAAAGCCGCAGCGCCGTGCGACCGCCGATCACGTCAGCGTGCTGGAAGGGGGGAACAGCGGCGGTGACTCCGGATCAGTGGGGATCAGCGCCGGAAGCCACAGCGCGAATGCCGATCCATGATCGACCTGCGAGACGAGTTTGACCTCACCACCGTGCGCTTCGGCGATCTGGCGAACAATGGTCAACCCCAGACCACTTCGTCCCTGTTCGCGTCCTTCGCGCGGATCACCTCGCCAGAACCGTTGAAACACCCGTTCCTGATCAGTCGGATCGATTCCCGGGCCTTGATCCTCGACCGCTAACCACACCCACTGTCGATCAAGCCCACCGCGAAGACGGACGGTTGTCCCTTCCGGCGCATAGCGGATCGCATTGGCGAGCAAATTCCCAAGGGCCTGGCGAAGAGCGAGCCGATCACCGATCACCCAAATGCCAGAAGGCGCGTGATGAACCAGATGGATACCGGCGGCGCTGGCCGGAGCGGTGAACTCCTCCGCCGCCTCCTTGATCAATTGCGCGATGTCGACTGGATCGCGCTCAAGAGACAACGATCCTTTTCTGGCATAGACGAGTAGATCATCAACGAGACGCGCCATTCGCTCGGACGAACGTTCCACGACTTCGGCCGTATGACGAAGATCGTCGGCACTCGCGTCGGGATCGGAAAGTGTCACTTCGAGATTGGTGCGAATCACGGCCAGTGGATTTCGCAGTTCGTGACTCGCCTCGTGAATGAATTGGCGCTGGCCCTCGAATGCTTCGTCAAGTCGACCGAGCATGTCGTCGAATGTGTCAGCCAGTTGACGAAGTTCGTCATTCGGTCCACCGAGATCAATGCGTTGCTGCAGATCACTTGCTTGGATTTTGCGAACGGTGTTTGAAATTTCGCCGAGAGGTCGCAACATGCGACCGCTCACGATCCAACCGATGACCAGACTCGCAAAGAAGAGGGCGAGAAGTGCCCAGAACGAATAGACCCGAAGTGCATCGAGCGCTCGCTCATTCACCGAGCGCTGCACCAATTGCGCTTGATCGGGTTGGATAAAGGTGAGGCCACCCACCTGAAAGGCAGTGGCCGAAATCTTCTGATTGCTGAGCGAGTACTGCAGACCCAAGTAGATGCCACCGACCACAAGAGCAGCTAGGCCAAAGACGAGGATCGACCACACGGCGGTGAGCCGAAAGCGGATCGAACCCATCCATGCCGGCAGCCGATTCGACGCGCGATACGAGCGCGAATGAAGCCGCGTGCGGACGGCACTTGATGAGCGCGCTTGTTCAGCGGGCTCATCGAGTCGATCAGAGTCGTCCGAGGAAAGGTGAGGATCGATCACGGATCGAGCAATCGGTATCCCGAACCGATGACTGTTTCGATGAGAGGCGCTTCGTCATCGATCGAAACTTTACGGCGAAGGGTTCCGACGGTCACGCGGACGGTGTTGGTAAACGGGTCTGCATGTTCATCCCAAACATGTTCGAGCAGCGACTCTTGAGAGATGACCTCGCCGGCATGCAGCATGAAATACCGCAGTAATGCGAATTCCTTGGCGGTGAGGTCGAGACGACGACCACCGCGCGTGGCTTCATGTCGTGCATCGTCAAGTTCGAGTTCCCCGACGACCGTGATGGACGAGACCGTTCGGGAGTCACGCCGCAGCAGGGAACGAACTCGCGCTAAGAGTTCGGGAAAGGCAAACGGTTTGACGAGGTAATCATCGGCTCCGTCGTCCAACCCGGCGACGCGATCTTCGAGCCCATCACGGGCGGTAAGCATGAGCACACGGGGCTGGGGGTCGGCCTCTGCCCGGATCCTCCGGCAGACTTCGCGACCGTCGATGCCTGGCATCGTGATATCAAGGCAGAGCAGGTCGTAGGTATTGACCATGGCCTTGTCGAGCGCATCGGCACCATCGTTCGCCACGTCGACGGCATAGCCCTCCCGGCGCAAGCCCCGAGCGATTGCATCGGCCAGATCGACTTCGTCATCAACTACCAGTACTCGCACGTCGTTGACGGTATCGCCCCGGACCTCCCCGACCGTCGCACTCCGCCAAACCCACAGACGTCTTTGATCAGACTCCAGCGTGTCGACCCCTTCGGCCAACTCGGTCTCTCGGCTTTATGGTGGTCTTCGGTCCGATGTGGTCCTCTTCTCCACATGACTGCGATCCACAACGCCTCCACGTCCGAACTTCCGTCTCAGGAGACCCCGATGACAGACCCTTCCGTCCCCCCTTCCTTCGCCGGGAGCGCTCAACGGCCCACCGATGAAGCGGCCCTTCTCGAGACTGCATTGATGGAGATGAAGAAGGTCATCGTCGGACAGGACCGAGCCATTGAGAGATTGTTCGTCGGCCTCCTTGCTCGTGGACATGTCCTCCTCGAAGGCGTGCCCGGTTTGGCCAAGACACTCGCCGTCGAGACCCTCGCAACCGTGATCGGTGGCGACTACAACCGTCTGCAGTTCACTCCCGACCTTCTGCCCGCCGACCTCGTTGGTACTCGTATTTTCCGAGCATCGACAGAGTCGTTCGATATCGAATGGGGACCTGTTTTCGCCAACATCGTTCTCGCCGATGAGATCAACCGAGCTCCCGCCAAGGTCCAGTCAGCGCTGCTCGAGGTCATGGCCGAACATCAGGTTTCGATCGCAGGAACCACGAAATCAGTACCCGAACCATTCTTGGTGCTCGCCACTCAGAACCCGATCGAGAGCGAAGGCGTCTATCCGCTACCCGAGGCTCAGCGCGATCGATTCCTCATGAAGGTGGTGGTGGGCTATCCGACTGCTGCCGAGGAAGCGCAGATCGTCGCTCGGATGGGGGCCGGTGCTCCGAAAGCGCGACAAGTTCTGAGTCTCGAACAGCTCGTCACCCTGCAGGAGTCCTGCGACGCCGTGCACGTTGCGCCCGCCGTCGCCGATTACGCCGTTCGTCTCGTTCTCGCCACTCGTGAACCTGCGGCGTACGGCTTACCCGAACTCACTGAGCTCATTTCGTGGGGCGGCAGCCCTCGAGCCTCGTTGGGTCTTGTTGCCGGAGGCCGGGCACTTGCGCTCATGCGGGGGCGGACCTACGTCCTGCCCCAGGACATCTTCGACATTGCCCCCGATGTTCTCCGCCATCGGGTGGTGCCATCGTACGAAGCACTTGCACAGGGCCTGTCGGTAGAGCAGATCCTTGCCCGACTCCTCTCGACCATTCACGCTCCGGTCATCGCCCCATCGCAGAACCCAACTGCGATCTCCGGCCGGTGAGCGCCAAAAAGACCGCGGCACCCTCTATTGACGGGACCCCGGCCGCGGAAATCCTCCGCCGTCTCGAGATCACGGTGACGCGTCGACTCGACGGCCTACTCCAAGGCGACCACCGCGGTCTCACCCCCGGTCACGGATCAGAACCAGGCGAGATCCGGTCGTACCAACCCGGTGATGATGTGCGGCGCATCGACTGGAACGTGACTGCCCGTCTGGGCGAGACCCATGTGCGCGACAGCGTCGCCGATCGCGAACTCGAAACATGGATCGTGGTCGACGCCTCCGCCTCACTGGCCTTCGGCACCGCGATCTGCGAAAAGCGAGATCTGGCGCTTGCCGGAGTTGCTGCGACCGGATTCCTCACCGCTCGAACCGGGAACCGCATTGGGGCCATGACCATTGGTCCCGACGGCGCGTCGCCACCCATACCGGCGCGATCAGGTCGAGTGCACATGCAGGCCCTTCTTCGACGAGTCCTGACCGCACTCGACGATCCCCAGCCGGGACGTACCGACCTCACATCGGGGTTGCGTCGAATCGCCGGCACGGCAAAACGTCGCGGCTTGATCGTGGTGATTTCTGATTTTCTTGATCCCGGCCCCTGGGACTCAGCCCTGCGCACACTTGCTCTTCGCCACGATGTGTTGTGTATCGAAGTCGTCGACCCGGTCGAACTCGCACTTCCCAATGTCGGAATGCTCGTTCTTCACGACGCAGTAACCGGACGCGAGATCGAAGTTCCTACCGGGAATGCCAAGTTTCGCGATTCTTACGCTCGAGCCGCCGCCGACCAACGAGCAACAATCTCCGCTCGTATCCAGGCGACTGGTGCTGATCATTTGGTGCTCCGTACCGATCGGGATTGGTTACTTGATCTCGCCCGATTCGTTTCCCGTCGTCGCGACCGCATCGACTCGCTATCACGCTCGGCCGCCCACGGTTCCGGCGATGTCGGAGCCATCGCCGGAGCAACTCTCACAAATGGAGCACTTCGATGAGTGGATTCATGTTCCTCAGTCCATGGCGACTTGCACTCCTCGTCGTCGTCCTTGCCCTCGGTGTCACCTATGTCGTCTTCCAGCGACGCCGATCGAAGTACGCCGTGCGATTCACCAATCTCGCTCTCCTCGAGTCTGTAGCTCCGAATCGTCCGGGCTGGCGGCGCCACATTGCCGCCGCGGTGCAACTGCTCGCGCTCGCTGCCTTAGTGCTCGCGTTCGCACAGCCGGTGCACGACATCAAAGTTCCTCGCGAACGAGCGACGGTAATGCTGGCCCTCGATGTTTCCCTGTCAATGGAAGCCACCGACGTGAAGCCCGATCGGATCGAGACAGCGAAAGCAGCAGCAACAGCGTTCCTCGATGACGTACCGGCACAGTTCAATGTCGGTTTGGTCACCTTCGCCGGCACGGCCAAGATCCGAGTTGCTCCGACCACTGATCGGGAGCAGGTCGCGAACGCGATCGCTGCCGCACAGTTGGCCGACGGCACGGCAATCGGTGACGCTATCGATGCCAGCCTTGACGCCCTCGGCGATGTCCCCCCCGCCCCCGATGGCGCTGCGGTTCCTGCGGCCATCGTGCTGCTCTCCGACGGCACCACCACAATGGGAACACCCAATAACAGCGCAACCCAACGGGCGATCGAGGAAGGCGTACCGATCTCGACCATCGCCTTTGGAACACCCAACGGAACGGTGACTCTTCCTAGCGGTCAGCGAGTCAATGTGCCGGTTGATGCTCCGTCGCTCGAAAAAATCGCTACTGATTCGGGCGGCAACTTCTACGAAGCATCGACGCAAAACCAATTGACTGACGTGTATTCGAAGATCGGCTCGTCGATCGGGTACGACGAGGCCCAGTCCTCGCTTACCCAATGGTTCGTGGCCGCATCGTTCCTCACCCTTGCCCTTGCCTCCGGCCTCGCCCTGGCATGGTCGAACCGTCTGCCCTAATCGGTCACAACCCTTAACGAAGAAACACCCACCGATGATTCGGTGGGTGTTTCTTGTTCACTGCAGAGTTCTTCGACAGACGACTAGGAGGACACCTTTTCGCTGACCACCCGTGACGAACCACCGGGCTGCATCGAGACGCCGTAGAGACAATCGGCAGCTTCCATCGTGCGCTTCTGATGGGTCACGATGACGAGCTGGGCATCGTTGCGGAATTCGGCGACAAGACCAAGGAACCGACTGAGGTTCATGTCATCGAGTGCCGCCTCAACTTCGTCCATCACATAGAACGGCGAAGGACGACTGCGGAAGACAGCAAAGAGATACGCCAATGCAGTAAGCGAGCGCTCTCCACCCGAAAGCAACGACAACTTCCGAACGTTCTTGCCCGAGGGCTTTGCCTCGACCTCGATGCCGGTGAGCAGGAGGTTGTCGGGTTCGGTCAGTTTGAGTCGACCCTCACCACCTGGGAACAAGGTCTGGAACAGTGCTTCGAAGTTCGCGGCGACATCGGCAAAGGCCGCAGCGAAGACGCTGACAATTTCTCCGTCGATGGCGCGAATCACCTTGGCGAGTTCACGACGACTTTCCTTGACATCTTCGAGTTGTTGCTCAAGGAACGTGTGGCGTTCCTGCAAGGCATCGAATTCTTCAAGCGCCAGCGGATTGATCGGGCCCATGAGACGAAGGTCGCGCTCGAGTTCTCGTGCTCGGCCCGCCGCAGTGGCGCCCTCGGCGAGTTCGGGACATTCACTGGCGATCGCTGCGTCGGGTTCGCAATCGAGATCACGACGAAGCGCCTCTACCGACGCTTCGATTCGCAGATCGATTTCGGCTTGGTCGATCTCAGCTCGCTGCACTCGCTCACGAACTTCGCTCAAGCCACGTTCTTGATCCGAACGTTGACGACGCAGTCCATCGAGACGCCCAGCAACACCACGCGCCGCCTCGGACTGCTGCCGACGCCGCTCACGGAATTCATTCAAACGTCCTTCGATAATCGATGAGCGTTCGTGCACGAGTGCAGCAAGACGGTCGAGCGCTGTTTGCGTGCGGTCGAGTTCAAGACGGCGGGCCTCAGCAGCCTCACGTTCGGCAGCAGCTCCTTCGAGGCGAGTCTCAACCTCCGCCAAACGACCGGTGAGGAACTGTCGCCGCTCAACAACGGCAACACTTCGAACCTCGAGATCACTTCGACGGGAACCGACTTCAGACGCCTGCTCTTCGAGACGGGCACGAGACTCGCCCATCCGTCGCGCCGATGCCGCCAATTCGTTATCGGCGGCTTCGAGGTCGGGAAGCATGGCCTCGAGTTCAGCGATCCGGGAGTCCTCACGGGTAACCCGTTCAGTGAGTTCGGCGAGGTGGTCCTTGAGTGCGTCGGCCTCGGTGGCCGCATCACGACGATCGGTCTCGGCCCGCTGAAGGCGATCGCCAGCAGCGGTGAGACGCGAGTCGTTGGCATCGAGATCGCGGACGAGGCCCGCTTCAACGTTCGCAGCATCAGTGAGTTCGGCACGGGCGTGTTCAAGAGCTACTGCCGTATCGATTGCAACGAGCTCAGCATCATTGGCCCGACGAGTGGCGTCATCGAGCGCAGCACCGGTGGCGCCTGCGCCAGAGGATCCGACTCGCCATCCGCTTACCCCGAAACGATCGCCGCTGTTGGTGACGATGATTGCGTCGGGATGAGCAAGCGACGCATCAACAGCCTGCACCCAACCGCCTTCAATGACGACTGCTGATCCGATGAGGGCATCGAGAAGCGGATCGACATCGGCGCGTCGAGCGTGCACATGACTGCGCAGGGGGGCTCCGACCGGCGGCGCCGTTCGAGTTGAACGTCCTGCTCCGAGCGCCAGCACTGCCCCACTAAGCGATTCAGCACTGAGGGCCTCGAGAGCGCGACGACCAGCATCGACACCATCGACCACAACCGCAGCCAAGGCTTCGCCGACGGCGGCCTCGAACGCGGATTCCCAACCAGCGTCGACCTCGACGAGATCAAGCACCGTCCCGAGGACACCATCGATGCCAGCGAGACGTTCAGTACCTGCCCGCGATCGGGCTTCGTCAAGAGCGAGGGCAAGTGCTTCAACACGAGCTCGCCACGCATGTCGCTCGCTCTCGGCCGATCGGTGGACCGATTCAGCCGCCGCAACGGTAGCTTCGGCCTGCGACCGGCGTGACTCGGCGGTTTCCATGGCCTCGACCAACGGCAATTCCGCCGATTCAAACTCAATAAGTTGGGCTCGAAGCGATTCGGTTTCGGTGAGAAGTTGCGCCGCCTTTTCGGCCAATGCGCTGGCGCGTGTTCCGATGCGATCGCGTTCTTCACGGGCACGACCTGATGCAGTGCGAAGTGCACCAAGTTCGCCGCGAACCTCTGCGGCAGCACCAGTCGGAGCGGGCACACCACTGGCCCACTGCCGCTCGAATTCCAGACGTTCAGCAGCGAGACGACCCTCAGCCTCGGCGAGTTCTGCGGCAAGGGGTTCGAACTTCTCAGACTCGGCCTCGACCTCGGAGAGTTCTTCGGCCAATCGAGCGGCCTCGGCTTCAAGCGATGCCACGACGCCTTGATCGATCGATGCTCCGCGCACGCGGTCGAGACCACGACGACGTTCGGTGAGCACAGCCGAAAGGCCACGCGCCTGCTGAAACAAAGACTCGTAAGACGCCAACCCATCGCCGAGATCGTCACCACCCATCGCGGTGAGTTCGGCTTCAACCGACATGATTTGCGTATCGAGTTCGGCGAGTGAGCGACGAATTCGTTCTTCGTCAGCCGAGAGTTCCGCTCGTGCGCGCATTCCGGTCTCGAGACGAGTGCGCAGCGCCTGAAGTTCGCGGCCGGCGATGAAGATTCGCAGCGCAGTGAGTTCCTCGACTACGCCCGCGTGACGGCGAGCAGCATCCGCCTGTCGTTCGAGGGGACGAAGCTGACGGCGAACCTCGCGGAGAAGATCCTGCATGCGAGTCAGATTGCCTTCAGTCGCCAGCAGGCGACGTTCGGACTTCTCTTTGCGCCGACGATATTTCAAGATTCCGGCGGCTTCTTCAATGATTGCCCGACGTTCCTCGGGTCGAGCGTTGAGGACGGCGTCGATTTGTCCCTGGGAGATGATCACATGCTGCTGGCGACCAACACCGCTGTCGGAAAGCAGATCTTGGATGTCGAGCAGACGACAGGGCACGCCATTGAGCGCATATTCGCTGTCGCCGGAGCGGAACAACGTGCGGGTGATGGTGACCTCATTGAACTCGATGGGGAGCATCCCCGAAGAGTTGTCGATGGTCAGACTGACCTCGGCCCGACCAAGCGCTGAGCGCTTTGTCGTTCCGGCAAAAATAACATCGTCCATTTTCTGCGAACGAACCGCCGACGGCGCTTGGGCGCCGAGCACCCAGCCGATGGCGTCGACCACATTGGACTTTCCCGAACCATTCGGCCCCACCACAACGGTGACGCCCGGCTCGAGATCGAGAGATGTCGTATCGGCGAAGGACTTAAAGCCCTTCATCGTGAGTCGTTTCAGATACATCAGACCTGACAGACCTCGCAATAGAAGGTGGACCGGCTCGCAACCTTTGTCTTCACGATGTCGTTACGACGACAACGCCGACATGGCTGCTTCTCGCGGTCATAGACCTGATGATGGCTCTGATAGTCGCCGGCCTTACCGAAGAGGTCGACGTACTGACCATCGCCCAAGGTGGAGCCGTTGTACTTGATCGCCTCGTGAAGGATCTCGACCAGCGATCGATAGAGCCGACGGATTTCTTGAGTCGTCAACGAACCGGTTTCGCGGTCGAAACGCAGACCTGAATCAAAGAGGATCTCATCGGCATAGATGTTGCCGATTCCCGCGATCATCGACTGATCGGTGAGGAAGCCTTTCAGCGTCGTCTTCTTTGAACGCAGAAGATGACCGAAATCGACCCATGACATCGGTGTCTCGACCGGATCGACGCCAAGGGTGGAGAGTTCCTCGATCTCCGAGGTGATCTCGTCCGGCGTAGCGAGGAACATCTCGCCGAAGGTTCGCGGATCGATGAATCGAAGTTGCCCACCTTGAGTGAACGTGATGATCACATGGGTGTGCTTTTCGAGTTCGTCCTTCGCCGCATTGCGTCGCAACTGACCTGACATGCGCAGATGAACAACCAAAACCTTGCCGTTGTCGAGCGGCATGAGGAGATATTTCCCCTTGCGCTGCGAACCGGTGATCTTGGCGCCAACGAGTCCCTCGATGAACTCGGCGGGTGGCTGGCGTTTGATCGATTTCTTGGTAGGAGCCTCGACGGACTTGATCTTGCGACCGACGACCTCCTTTTCGAGTTCACGGCGAATGGTCTCTACTTCGGGCAATTCAGGCATCTTGCTGCCCACTCTCATGGTTGGGGACGGTCACCGTCGACAGATGCTGCAACGCGGCCTGCGCTGCTGCTTGTTCGGCAACCTTCTTCGAACGACCTTCGCCTTCTCCGATGACGTTGCCGTCGACGGACACACGAGCGAAGAAACGCTTCTCGTGATCGGGGCCTTCGGCCCCGAGTTCATAGACCGGAGCCGACGCGAATCGACGCGCCGTGAGCTCCTGCAATTGCGATTTGAAATCGCCATCTCCTGGCTCCTCGGCCGCAGACTCGATCGGTCCGAGGAAAAGACTGAGAACGACGTCGCGGGCCGCATCGATGCCACCGTCGACAAACACCGCACCGATGATCGCTTCCATGGCATCAGACAGGATCGATGCTTTCGCTCTTCCGCCGCTGGCGGCTTCGCCCTTTCCGAGCTGAAGCGCTTCGCCAACACCGAGATCGGCGGCCACTCGAGCCAACGTGGGCTCGCTCACAACTGCGGCGCGGACCTTGGCGAGCAAACCTTCGGGCATCTCGGGGTGGGCAGTAAAGAGATGATCAGTGACAATGAGCCCGAGGACTGCGTCGCCGAGAAACTCAAGCCGCTCGTTCGACGCCGAATGACCGGTCTCGGAGCACCACGACCGATGGGTGAGCGCGAGCAGAAGAGGTCCGGGCTCGGAGAATCCGTAACCCAGACGTTCGACCAACCCGGTAACCGCGTCGGGACTCAGGACCTCAGCCCAGTTTCGCCATGACGTAGTCGACCGCATCGCGCACGGTCTTGAGGTCAGCGAGATCCTCGTCCTCAATGCGGAAGCCCACACTGCGCTCGCCGAGTTCCTCTTCGAGGGCTTCGACAAGTTCAATAAGCGCGAGGCTGTCAGCATCGAGGTCATCGGCGAACGAATCGCCCTCGTTGATCCCGGTGGGCTCGGTCTCAAGAATGTCGGCCAGTCGGTCACGGACCAGGTTCAGCACGAATTCGCGGTCGATGGGGCCTTGTTCGACATGGGTCTCAGCGGGCACAACGGTCTCCTCAGGCGACGACGGAACGGGCCGATCGTAGCGGGATCAAACTTTGCCCGCTTGTGAAAACCGCTGGTCGCCGACCACATCCGATGGGCCGAACCGCTTGGCCGGAACCGTCGAGGACGATCGGTTCAGTCAGCGG
>JBAXGZ010000069.1:0-12456 GCA_037139155.1 Actinomycetes bacterium
TTCGGCAACGTTCTCCTCCCGCCCCGACGAAAGGTCATCGAACCCGACGACTTCAACACCCGCCCGCAACAACTGATCGATTAGATGCGACGCAATGAATCCTGCTGCGCCAGTGACAACGAAACGAGCCCCAGGCTTGATGACGGAACTGCTCTCAGTGGTCATTGATTCGTCCTGAACTTCACGAGGCCTGAGTCCGGTGCGCAGCCATGAGCACCGGAACCTAGCCCACCAGCTTCTGACACTGACAGACTGAGCGCCCATCCCAACTTCGGAGGATCAGTGACAGTTCACGACGGGCCCGCCCACACCCTGCCTCAACTTGCTGCCCTTCACGAGGCCACCGCGCGCCTCACCGGACCAGGAGCCCCGTTTGAGGTTGTCCAAGAAGACGTTCGTGGGGAGACGATGGGGGTGCTCCGTAATCGCGCTCGGTCGCTGCGCGAGATCCTCATCAATTCCTTCGAGTTCGGCGACCGCGAATCGATGATCTTCAGCGACGGTCGACGCGTGACCTTCGCTGGGTTCGAAGCCGACGTCACGTCGGTCGCTGCGTGGCTTCAACGTGAACATGGCATCGGCCATGGCGATCGCGTCGCATTGTGCGGGGCCAATTCCTACGGATGGATCGTCTCGTTCTGGGCCTGCCTCTCAATGGGCGCAATCACCGTCGCCATGAACGGCTGGTGGACCGAGTCCGAGATGCAGCACGCGATCGATCTCACCGAACCAAAGCTGCTGCTGTTCGACCTCAAGCGTGCGGAACGACTTTCCAACTCCATCACCATTCCGCGCTTCGACCTCGATAGCGACTTGGAGATGATGCTCTCCTACGCACCGAATGCTCCACTCCCCGCGAATCACATCGACGAAGACGATGCTGCGATTCTTATCTTCACGAGCGGCACAACCGGCCGACCGAAAGCTGCAGTGCTTTCTCACCGCAGCGTGATCCACTACACAACGCTCCAGAACTTCATCGGCGCTCGCGGCATGGTCCTCGCTGGACGCGGCCCTTCGGAAGGGCCACCACCGATCCGTCTCGTCGTGTTCCCGCTTTTCCATGTGTCTGGCCTGGGATCAACCGTCAACGCGTTGCACACTGGTTCGACTGGTGCTTGGTTCCTCACGCGGTTCGATGCCGACGACGTCATCGATTTCATCATCGACAACAACGTGAACATCATCGGTGGCACCGGCACGCACATCCTGCGCCTTCTCGATAGCCCACGCTGCGGCGACATCCCGCCGCAACAAGTGATATCGGTCGGCATGGGCGGCTCAGCAACTACGCCCGAGATCATGCGGCGTTTAGCCAATCGCTTCCCCCACCTCGATCACACGATGTCAACGGGGTACGGCTCCACCGAAACCGGTTCACTTGTGTCTTTCGCTCCCAACTGGATGCTCGAGGTCTCACCCGAATGCATCGGACCTGCCCTTCCCACCTGCGAAGTCAAAATCACTGACGACGAGGGGAACGAACTTCCCGAGGGCGGCGAGGGCAACATCTGCGTTCGCAGCCCATTGCTCATGAACGAGTACTGGCGCCATCCCTCGGCCAATGCCGAGGCGTTCTTCCCCGGTCGATGGTTCAACACCGGCGACTTCGGCCGCATCGAAGGTGGCTGCATCTACATCGCGTCGCGCAAACGTGATCTCATTATCCGCGGGGGCGAAAACATCTACCCGTTCGAGATCGAGAACTGCATCGAGGAAATGCCGGGAGTCATCGAGACCGCTGTCATCGGCGTCGATCACGACATTCTCGGCCAAGAGGTAAAAGCGATCATCGTGGTCGCACCCGACAGTCCCATAACCGATCTCGATGTCCACGAGCACTGCAAGAAAACGCTCTCGGTCTACAAGATCCCCGCGTACGTTGAACTTCGAACTGAGCGTCTCCCTCGCAATCCCAGCGGGAAGATCCTCAAACACGTGCTCGCGTCCGGAGGCGAGGCCGGCTTCGTCGAGGAATAGCCCTCAGTCGTCAAACCCGCCGAGTCCGACCACCCAATTTCCAAGCGCATCCCATAAATCGGTTCGATGAGTTGAAATCGAATGATTGTGACCAGCCCCTGCGAGCACATAGGTGGCAACCGACGGGGCCGATGAGACGAGTGCCGCCACCTTCGCGATGTCACCGGCAATATCGTTTTCACCCAACCCGATGAACACGGGAACTTCGATTGATGCCAATGCCGCATTCGCACAATCGGGAATCATCGAGGTCAGTCCGCAGAGCGCAAGCAGCGGGCTTGACGCTGCCGCAAGAAGCTGACGCGCACCAGCGATTGCTCCAGAATTCAACATGTCAGAACTTGTGGTTGAGCCAGGAACAAGCGCAGTACCAAAACGCTCGCGAACGAGTTCAGCGAGAACTGGTTCGAGTCGGTCGTATTTTCCGGCATAGGACAACTCAGATGGAGTGAGGTACTCAGGAAGACCTGCACCGCCGAATCCGAGAAACGCAACCGCATCGAAAGATCGATGGTGCCACTGGGTCTGCGCAACGATGAGTCCACCCATCGAATGGCCCAATCCAACAAATCGAGTTGGTCTGAACAGATCCATCGCATGAGCCACGAGCTCAGAGAACGCAGCGTGTTCGACTCCAGCAACCACGCGTGGATTCAGCATGTAGGGATCATCAGGCACTGAACTCTCGCCAACGCCGGGATGATCGAGAACGGCGACGGCGATACCGAAGTGATCAGCCAAATACCGCGCCATCGACCACTCCCCTGGCAATCCGTCAGGAAGATCGAAATAGAGGCGATTCATCCCCCCGCCGGGAAGGCAAACCACCAACGGAGCGGACTCGACCCCGTCGGGCACATAGAGATCAGCCGCAAGCACCTCAACGCCTGGAGGCCCCATCCCCCGAACGTCGAGATCTAGACGTTCGCCCCGAGCCATACCGAAGCGTAGGCCTCGCGTCCTCAACCCATACTCTGTGGGCTCTTGCCAAAAGGCTTTTGGTCAGCCAAGATGCCCCCTATGACCGGAGTTCTGGGGGGAATCCGGGTCATCGACCTCTCCACTGGGATCGCTGGCCCCATGGCAACAATGCTGCTCGCCGATAACGGCGCTGATGTCGTGAAAGTCGAACCGCCTGGCGGCGACCCCGCCCGCGTCACCGAAAGCGGTGCGCGGGTATGGGCACGAGGGAAGCGCAGCATCGTGCTCGACGTGCACGATGCAGAACAACGCGACCAGCTGCTTGCCCTCATCGACCGCGCCGACGTGCTGGTCGAGAACTTTGATCTCGGCGTCACTGAATCGCTCGGTCTCGATTGGGAATCTCTTCGAGCGCGCAACCCTCGCTTGGTGATGTGCTCCATCACGCCCTATGGCCGCCATGTCGATTTCAAGAATCGACCGGGACTCGATGCACTCGTCGCCGCGCGTACCGGACTGCATTGGGAACAACGCGGCTGGATCGGAACTTCGATCGGCCGAATCTGCGGACTTCCTATCGAACTCGAAGACCTCGAGATACCGCCAGGATGTTTCGACGGCCCCGACCGAGAAGGACCGCTCTACACCCAATCACGCTGGCCGAGCCTCGGTGCGGCATTCCTCGCGACAACAGGCATCAATGCCGCGATTCGTGCCCGACTCCATACCGGTCGAGGCCAATGGGTGGAAACATCACTTCTGCAAGGCGTTCTCGTTAGCACCGCCGGCGGATGGCAGCGCCCCGAGCATCCCGAGGCTGACGGCTACATGTGCTGGATCTTTGATCCCCGCGGCAGCAAGGGGCATTTCCAATGCGCTGATGGTCAGTGGATCCAGAACTGGGTTCCAAACCCCTCGTTCGCTCTCGGCGTGTCACAAGGCGACACCATCAGCATCGACGATCGCATCACTAAACCCACGAACGACCCGACGCGAATCGGACCGGACTACAGCGAACTCGTGGTGCTCGCCCACTATCACCCTCAGATGAAAGCGGCCTACGCCAGATTCCCATCACAAGAGTGGCTCGACGCGGCAGCGCAGGTCGGCATTCCGATGCAACCGACTCGCCGACCCGAAGACGCACTCAATGATCAGGCGCTCATCGATGAGGGAATCGTGGTCACTGTCGACGATCCCGACTTCGGCCCGATTCGCCACGTCGGTCTTGTCTACGAGATGACCAAGACCCCCGGCGAGGTACAGGGACCTGCTCCGACAGTCGGCCAGCACACCGAAGAGATCCTCGCCGAACTCACGGCTCCAGCGACTTTGGTATCGCCTGGTTCTTCGACTGACTTGGCTGCACCGCTCGACGGTGTGCTCGTCCTCGATCTCGGACTCGCTATTGCCGGACCATTCAGCACGCAGTTGCTCTCCGATCTTGGTGCCACCGTCATCAAGGTGAACACGGTCTATGACACGTTCTGGCATTCAACTCATATCGCTTACACGGCGAACCGAGGGAAGCAATCAATCTCGATCAATCTCAAGGACCCCCGCGGATTGGCGGTTCTCCATGAACTCGTCAAGCGAGCCGACATCGTGCAGCACAACATGCGCTACGAGGCTGCGGTTCGACTCGGCGTCGATTACGAGTCACTCGTCGAGATCAAACCTGACCTGATCTATTGCCACAGTTCCGGCTTCGATAAGAGTCGCGCTCACCTTCCCGGTAACGATCAAACCGGCGCGTGTCTCGCCGGAGTTGAGTACGAGGACGGAGGCATGGCCGACGGCGGGAAACCCATTTGGAGCCTCACGTCATTCGGCGATACCGGCAATGGATTCCTCGCCGCGAACGCCATGATCCAAGCGCTCTACCACCGTGAACTCACCGGCGAGGGACAGTTCCTGTCGACCTCAATACTTGCTGCGTGTCTACTCAATTCGTCCTATGCATGGGTCGATGCCGCTACGGGTGAGGGCGTTGATCGACCAAAGGTCGACGGCCGCATGTTTGGAACCGGACCGCGCACTCGCCTCTATGAAACTGCCGACCGATGGATCTGCCTTGCTGTGCAAGACGATCAGCAATGGGTCTCGGTCGAACAGTCGCTCGACATTCCCGGATTATCGGAGATGAACGACGATGAAGCGATCAATGCTCTCACCGACAACCTGCGCTCACGAGGCGCCGCCGAAGCGTTCATTGCCCTTGATGACGCTGGAGTTCCCTCTGAAATCGAGGACGACGAGTTTGTCCTTCGCCTCTTCGATGATCCCCAATTCCGCGAGGCCGGTCTGGTGACGACGATGCATCAGGCACAGGTCGGACGGTTCGATCACTTCGCCCACATGTGGACCTTCTCCGATACTCCAACGCGCATCGCTGGTCCGCCCCTCATCGTGGGTCACGACACTGTCGACATCATGACTGAGACGGGTTTCGACCAACCCACGATCGATGCCCTCCTTGCCGAGGGTGTCGTTCTCCAATCCACCCTTCGTCAGGAGCGAGCTTTATGACCGCTGTCCGTCCGCCGATCTTCGACTTCGACGACGCGTTCTTTTGGGAGGGCGCCAAGGACCACAAACTTCTGATCCAGCGCTGTGGCGAGTGCGGCATCCTGCGCCACCCACCCACTCCGATGTGCGCGAACTGCGGATCGATGGACAATCAGACAGCGGAATCGGAAGGAAAGGGGACGATCCTCACCTGGATTCTCTCGCAGCATCCGACCGAGCCCGATGCGGAACCGCGCATCGTGATTCTCGTCCAACTCGATGAAGGCACTCGACTCGTCTCGAACCTCATTGATGTCGCTCCGACCCACGCTCAAACATTGAACGACAAACGAGTCGAGGTGTGCTTCGTCGACTACGACGGAACAGTGCTTCCCCAATTCCGATTGGCCGAGGTGCAGTCATGAGCGGAACTCGCGCTGTCATCGCCGGCATCGGCCACACCGAGTTCTCTCAGAACTCTGGTCGTTCCACACTTCAACTCGCCGCCGAGGCATCGCGGGCGGCGATCATCGACGCCGGGTTCTCCCCCGACGAGGTCGACGGAACCGTCACGTTCTCAATGGATACCAACGACGAACTTGCCCTGATCCGCACGATCGGTGTTCCGATGCTGCGGTTCTGTGCTCGCACCCGAGGCGGTGGCGGTGGAGCGAGTGCCACCATCCAACTCGCGGCCGCTGCTGTCGAAAGTGGCCAGGCCGATGCCGTACTCGTCTACCGAGCGTTCAACGAACGATCAGCGCATCGCTTCGGCCAGCCCGTTCAGGCCAATCCGGATCCAGTGTGGAACTGGGCCAGCCCATTCAGTTTGAACACCCCGGCGAAGGTCTACTCACTCACCTTCCAGCGCTACATGTACGAGTTCGGACTCACCAACGAAGACTTCGGCCGCTACACCGTCGTCGCGCGCGACTGGGCGTCAACCAATCCCAATGCGCAATTCTTCGAACGGCCGATCACCCTCCAAGACCATCAAGACTCGCGCTGGATTGTCGAACCCATCCTGCGCAAACTCGATTGCTGTTTGGAGTCTGACGGAGGTGTCGCTCTGCTCATCACATCGGCAGAACGCGCGGCCGACCATGGCGCGGATGCTGTTCCAATCTTGGCCTCTTCGGCGATCCAACTCGAAGGCGGCCATGAAATGTTCGCCTACTACCACGAGGATCTGTGCGAGTACCCAGAGGGACGAGTGCTCGGGGAGCTTCTCTATCGCCAGGCCGGCATCACTGCCGAGGACATCGATGTCGCAATGATCTACGAAAACTTCAGCCCGATCGTCTTCCTCCAACTCGAATCCTTCGGATTCTGCGGACGCGGCGAAGCAAGCGATTTCATCAAGGACGGCCATATCGGGCGAGGCGGTTCACTCCCGGTGAACACCAATGGCGGCCTCCTCGGCGAGGGCTATATCCACGGAATGAACAACATCGTCGAAGGTGTCCGTCAGTTGCGCGGTGCCTCACCCAACCAGATCTCCGGCGTTGAGCACGTGCTCGTCAGCGCCGGCCGTAGCGGCATCATCCTTGGCCGCTAACCGAAAGGAACCACTGATGACCCTCACCGAATCCGACATCATCCTCAACCGCACTGGCGAACGCATCATCTCCGCCGACTCCCACGTCGCGATCACCCAGGATCAGGTCAAGGCGAATCTCGATCCGAAGTTCCATCCCGACTACGACAAGGCCCAACAAGCGTTCGCCGCCCGCGTCGCCGCCAATATGAACGCCGCACGGGTCAACGCCGACGCCATGAAGCGCAATCCGCACGCGGCGTTTTCTCGTCCCGGTTACCACAGCGCCCCTGAGCGACTGGTCGACATGACCGCCGACGGAGTCGACGTCGAGATCATCTATTCCGAGGTCAGCGCATTCCGGTACATCGGCGATATGGAACGCGGAGCCGCCGAGGCGACTCGTGCATTCAACGACGTTCTTTCCCAATTTGCGTCTGCCGATCCGCGCCGTCTCGTCGTGAGCTATCAGATACCTATTCACGACATCGATGCAGCGGTTGCCGAAGTCCAACGAGTCGCCTCCCTCGGCGGAAAATCACTGCAGATCCCGGTGTTCCCCACCGAAATCGGCCAGCCCGACTATTTCGATGATCGGTACAACCCGTTGTGGTCGGCGGTTGAGGAGACTGGGCTCCCGATGTGTTGCCATATCGGCATCAACACCAACCTCGACGATCTCACCCGCCGCGATCCCACTCCGCAAAAAGGCGTCATGGTCACCATGACGGCGCTCTCAACGGCCGAAGCACTCGGGATGTGGATCCTCACCGGAACACTCGAACGATTTCCCGACCTGAAACTGGTTTTCGTCGAGCCCGGAATCGGATGGATCGCCCACTACCTCGACCTCATCGATGACATGGTGCTCCGTCAGGGGTACGTCTATGACAATCTCACCGAGCTCCCGAGTTTCTACTTCCGCCGGAACATGTGGACCACCTTCGTCGACGAGCCCCGCTCGATCGAAGTGCTGCGTTACGACGTCGGTGTCGACAACATCATGTGGTCGACCGACTTCCCACATCCGGTAACAAGCTGGCCCGATTCACAGGACCTCATCGAGCGAGCACTCACTGACATCCCTCACGATGAAAAGCGGAAGATCGTCTGCGACAACGCCGTAAAGGTATGGAATCTGTGAATTCAGCGACAAAGCATCGGTCCACCGGACCGTTCCTTGATCGCATCACGCTTATTGCAGCGGCGGCTGACCTCGCCGACCGCGACGGTTGGAACGAACTCACGCTGTCACAGGTCGCTCTGGTGGTCGACCGCCACGTGAGTTCGCTCTATTCCCACATCGACGGGCTTGATGCCCTTCGTCGCGACATCGCATTGCTGTCGGTCACTGAACTTGCCGACGTGGTCTGGGAAGCAACCGTTGGCCGAAGCGGTACCGATGCACTCACCGCCATCGCCGAAGCAGAGCGCGATTTCGCGCGAGCCCATCCGGGACGGATGGCCGCACTGCGCAGCCATCTCGGTGCCGACGATCAGGAATTCAAAGAACAGGCGAAACGCATCGCCCTACCCATCCGCACTGTGCTCGCGTCGTTTGGACTCAACGATCGGCAAGTTGTTGTTGCCCACCGGGTCTTCAGCGCGGCAGTGCGCGGTCTCATTGAACCTGGGACTCCCTTAGACGCGACCGAAGACGACGCCGCGCTCCACGCCACTGTCGACCTCTTCGGCACCGCTCTCAAAAGCGGGAACTGGCCGCTGGTCTGATCAGGCTGGGGTCCCGGATCGAGACATCGTTGTGGTCGTGGTCGTTGATCCCGAGGATCCCGAGGCAGTCGCCCCGTTCGGAAGCGTCTGAGCCTGATTGATGAGGCTCTGCGCTTCTCTGACCTTGGTCTGGTATCCGGCCAAATCACCGTTGCGCAATGCAGCATCGGCATCGGTCAATGCCTTGGCCGCTTGATCAACAAGCTGGTCCTTGGTGGCGTTTCCGGTAGACGGAATGGTTGTCGTGGTGGTGGAACTACCACCGGCTGAACCGTTGTTTCCCGAGCCGTTGCTGCCAGTGTCATCCTGAAGGATCGTTCCAGACTCGAACGTCTGCGGATTCGCCCCTGGGAACAGGACCTGCAGCGCCTCACGAAGGGTTGGCTTCATCACTACCTGTCCGCCGAACACCGCGATGACCTGCTTGAGTTCGGGGATCTGAGTGTTGTTGTCGGAGGAGACATACAGCGGCCGCACATAGATGATCGAGTTGTTCACGGGCGTGAGCATCAGGCTGCCGAACTGCGTGCGCGAACCCTGCTGGTTGAGCAGCGTCGTGTACTTGCTGACCTCGGGATCGGAAAGAATGTTCGCGTTGACGATTGCCGGTCCGTCGATGTTGAATCCCGATGGCATTTCGTAGACCGTCAATTTTCCGTACTGCGCCGGATCGCTATTCGCCACCATGAACGACGTCAGCGTCTTCTTTGAGTCGTCTTCAGAATACGGAACAAAAGGACGCAACATCACGAACGATTCAGTGGCCTGACCAGGCAATCGTATGAGCGAATACACCGGGCTAATGCGAACTTCCTTTGTGCGCAGGATCGTGGTGCCGTTCAGGGTCTGGTTCGCCGTCACGATCGACGCAGCGCCGTTCACAGTTGAACCGGGATCTTGAGCAACCGACCAACTCGAGGTCTTCTCGTAGAACGCCGTTGGATCGCTTATGTGATAGCGACCAAACATGTTGGTCTGCACTCGGAAGAGATCCTCGGGATAGCGCCAATGCGCCTTCAATTCCGCTGGCATCTCGTCGACTCCGGCGAACAGTGCAGGGAACGCCTTCTGGTAGGCCGTGACGATCGGATCGGAAGGATCGACCACGTAAAGCTTGACGGTTCCGTCATAGGTGTCGACGACGGCCTTCACCGAATTGCGGATGTAGTTGAGGCGCTTTCCACTAAGGCTGCTTCCGGCAGGAAGTCCGCTGGCATCGACCCGCTGTGCATTCGGATAACGGTCGGTTGTCGTGTA
Organism: Actinomycetes bacterium; assembly: GCA_037139155.1. Classification (GTDB taxonomy): domain Bacteria; phylum Actinomycetota; class Acidimicrobiia; order Acidimicrobiales; family Acidimicrobilacustridaceae; genus Acidimicrobilacustris. The sequence goes on from JBAXGZ010000069.1 coordinate 9,935, forward strand.
GCCATCGAAGATGTAGACGATGCGCCCATCCTGAATGACGGGGTAGGGATCGGTGTCGAACTGCATGAACGGAGCAACAGCTTCGATCCGCTGGCGAATATCACGCTGATAAACAATGCGGGAATCGGAGTTGAGGAAATTGGAGACAACGAGGTTCCAGTCCGAGAACCTCAGCCCATAGGCCGCCTTCTTGAAGAAGGAATCGAGTTTTACGCCGCCAGAACCGGAATACTGCGTGAACTTGGTCTGGCCGTCGGCTTCAACAAAGTCGATCTCTTCACGCGACGCGTTCGTGATGGCATAGCCCGAGACGTTCTCGCCGTAATAGAGCTGCGGAGTCGAAATATCAGCGTTGATTCGCTGTGTGTCAACGATCTGGGGAACGTTTCGAATGAGGAAGTCGGGTCGGCCCTGCGTCGTAGTGGCATTCGCTGGAGCAAGGGCGACGCCGTAGCCGTGGGTGTAGGCGAGATGCTGACCTTCCCATGAACTTTGTGGAATCTGACTGACATTGAGATCACGCGTTCCGATGACGACCTGCGTATTCGCGATGTCACCACCGGGCGTGCGGATCGGATATCGATCGACATCAAGTTCATTGAACCGCAACTGCGAATACTGACTCTGGAGTCGCTGGTAGGTCGGCTCGACGATGTTCGGGTCGAGAAGACGGATATTGCGAATAGTGCCAGGGTTGTCGTTGACGTTTTGGGTGGCGACAGTCTTGTCTTGGTTGTAAAGGAACGGCTGGGTATCGACGTTGCTCAAGCCGAGGGCAGTTCTGGTCGCGTCGATGTTGTGATCGATATACGGGGCTTCGCGGGCCGATTCCTCCGGCTCGACGACAAATCGCTGAATGAATGCGGGATAGCCGACTCCGGCAACTATCGACACAAGCGCCCAGAGTCCGACCGCAACAACGGGAAGAGTCCAACCCCGCCGCCAGATATTCACGATGAACAGAACGAACGACAACAGAGCGATGAAGAACAGCAAATAGATCGCCGGAAGTTGAGCCTTAACGTCGGTGTAGGTGGCGCCATCGACCGTGCCTCGGGTGGAGTACGTGAGCGCGTAACGCTGCAGCCAGTAATCAGCTGCCTTCACTAGAGCCAACAGGCCAAGTAGGACCGAGATATGGGCCTTCACCTGTGGTGTAACCCGCTGTCCGGGAGTCTGGAGACGGATGCCACCATTGAGGTAATGCGCCACCACCGTCGCGATGAGGATGATTACTCCGGCGGCGAACAGCCAGTTCACAATTGATGAGTAGAACGGCAACTTGAAGACGTAGAAACCGACATCGGTGTTGAATGTCTGATCATTGACGCCGAAACTCCCGCCATTGCGGAAAAGTATCCACTGGTTCCAATCCCCCGACATCCCGAGTCCGGCGATGAGCGCAAGAACCAGCGAGACAACGACTCGCACGGTCTTGGTTCGACGACCGATCACGGCGTGATAGCGATCGAGAAGTTCGTCTTCTGGTCCCGACTGGCGAACCTTGGGACCAATGCGATCGGCCACCACCAGATTGATCAGCATCATCACAAAGAAGGCCGCGGTGAAGATCACACCGAGCGCGATTTTGGCGCCGAGCACACCCGTGAAGACCGAGCCCAAACCGAGCGAGTCGAACCACATCCAATCGGTCCAGAAACCGGCGAGGCCGCGGAGGGACAGGAAGAGAGCGAACAACACTCCGACGGTCACGATAAGAACGATTCGGCCGCGCGAGAGTCGACGGCGCTGAGGCATTTCGGTGGGAATGCGCATGAGACCCCAGCCTACGGGGGTTCAGGGACTGATCCGGCGTCGCCCCGCTCGAGGGGAACCTCAGAGGGCGGGAAGGACGGCGCAGTGGCAACCGGGATGTAACGGTGGGGCCTTGTGTCCGGTGGGGAAGACGCCACTGCGATCAATCGGCCCGCCCAGAGCATTGTCCTCGCAATCGGGGGACGGACTGTCCCCACTGGCGAGCACCCACCGCACGTTGACGGTCTTCGGCAGGCGTTCGAGGATGCCTCGGTTGCACGCCGAAAGCATGGCGAACGAGACCGCATCGTCGACACGTTGACCTTTCCACTCGCGGAAGGTCGAGCGAATCCGCTGAGCGAGGTCTTCCCGGTCGCCGGCTGACTCGGAAACTGCCCGTTCGAGACGATCGCGCAATGGACCGATAATGGCCGAGGCCAGGTCGGCAGCGAGGTCGCCCACCGATGGCCGCGAACTTCCCCGCCCATTCACAGGAGCGATTGATGCGCCTGCTTCCGCCGCATCGGCAAGCCCCGGCAGGGCGATGTTCTCGTACCGCTCAAGTTGAGATTCAGGAGTGGGCAGGAAGGCAATCGCAGTGACGTTGCCCTTCATCGAACGAAGCGTTGAAAGTAATTCGTTTTGCTCGTCGGAAAGTTCCCGCTTGATTCGCCGGGCAAGCGCGCTCTCGAGCGAAGACACTGCAGCGTCCCGCGTGGCGATAAACACCTGGTCGGAATCGGAATCGGAATCGGCATCGGCATCGG
>JBAXGZ010000070.1:0-12399 GCA_037139155.1 Actinomycetes bacterium
ACGGTTTGGATGGCGGTACGAGCCAGCCTGCGACGGGTTCTTGAGGTGGTAACCATCGCCGATCTCACCGAAGGTGCGCTGCCGTTATCGGTGGTGGAATTGGCGTCGGAATATCGGACCGAAACCGAATCTCGTCACCCTTAAGTTTCCTGCTCGAAGCAGCATCTCAGGCGATGTACCCGTTCCGTCGCAGGTAGTCAATGATGGCGTCGGCTGCATCCTCAGGAGGCAACGTCGTCGTATCGACAGTGAGTTCAGGTGAGTCCGGAGCTTCGTAGGGCGAATCGATCCCAGTGAAGTTCGCCAACTCGCCGCGACGTGCCTTGAGATAGAGACCCTTCGGATCGCGCTGCTCGGCCACCTCTATCGGCGTATTGACATACACCTCGATGAACTCGCCGGTGCCGAGACGCTCGCGGGCCATCCGACGCTCGGCAATAAATGGGGAGATGAACGACACCAGAACGATGAGTCCGGCATCGACCATGAGTCCCGACACTTCCGAAACACGACGGATGTTTTCGACGCGGTCAGCATCGGTGAATCCAAGGTCTTTGTTAAGGCCGTGACGAACGTTGTCACCATCGAGCAGGTAGGTATGACGCCCCTGCTCGAACAGTTTGCGTTCGACGATGTTGGCAATAGTCGACTTGCCCGAACCGGACAGACCCGTGAACCAGACCACGCACGGCTTCTGGCCCTTCTGAAGCGAGTGAGCTTCCTTATCAACTTCAATGGCTTGCCAGTGCACGTTGTCCGAACGTCGAAGAGCGAAATGAAGCAGTCCCGCAGCAACTGTCGCGTTGGTAAACCGGTCGATGAGGATGAACCCACCCATGTCGCGATTTTCGTTATAGGGATCGAACGGGATCGGACGGTCGAGGTTGAGATTGCAGATACCAATCTCATTGAGTTCAAGCGTTCGAGCCGCAACGTGTTCGAGCGTATTGACGTTCACCTTGTACTTCGGTTGGGCCAGTGTGGCGCTCACGGTGCGCGCACCAATCTTCAACAGATAGGGACGGCCAGGAAGCATCTCCTGATCGTCCATCCAGACGATGTGCGCTTCGAACTGATCCGCGACCGCTGGCGGAGCAAGAGAGGTAGCGATGACATCACCGCGGCTGACATCGATCTCCTCGGTAAGGGTCAACGTCACCGACTGGCCGGCGACGGCTTCGTCGAGGTCGCCGCCGTATGTGACGATGCGATCGATAGTGCTTGATCGTCCCGAAGGCAGGATGCGAATCGAGTCGCCGGGACGAATCCGGCCGCTGGAGATGTAGCCAGAAAAACCTCGGAAATCGAGGTCTGGCCGGTTCACCCACTGCACGGGCATACGGAACGGTTGCGCCTGGATTTCGTCGTCGATCTGAACGGACTCGAGAAACGTAATCAGCGGCAGACCGTCATACCAGGGCATGTTCGGTCCCACTTCAGTGATGTTGTCGCCGCCGAGTGCAGACATCGGGATGCAGGTGACGTTGTCGAGACCAATCTGAGCGGCGAACTCTCGGTAGTCGGCTTCGATTTGATTGAAGACGTCCTGGGAATAATCGACGAGATCGATCTTGTTCACGGCGAGCACGACGTGCTTAATACCCAAGAGAGAGACTAGGTAACTGTGCCGTCTCGTCTGGGTCAGCACACCCTTACGAGCATCGATTAGCACGATGGCAAGTTCGGCGGTCGATGCACCCGTGACCATGTTGCGCGTGTACTGCTCGTGCCCGGGCGTGTCGGCCACGATGAACTTGCGATGCTCGGTAGAGAAGAATCGATAGGCAACATCGATCGTGATGCCCTGTTCACGTTCGGCGGCCAAGCCGTCGACCAGTAGCGCGAAGTCGAGTCCACCGCCCTGTGTGCCAACCTTTTTCGAATCGACCTCGAGAGTGGCCAGGTGATCCTCGTAGACAAGTTTTGAGTCGTAAAGCAAACGGCCGATCAGCGTGCTCTTACCGTCGTCGACGCTTCCGCAGGTGATGAACCGAAGCATTGACTTTTGCTCCTGACGTTCAAGGTACGTCTCGATCCCAACAGCGAGTAACTCATCGTGTACGTGAGACATCAGAAGTGACCTTCCTGCTTCTTCTTTTCAAGTGATCCAGCCGACTCATGATCGACTGTCCTGCCCATTCGCTCAGACGTCGTCGTGATGAGCATCTCTCGGATGATCTCTGGAAGTGTTGTTGCATCACTCTCGATTGCTCCGGTAAGCGGGTAACAACCGAGCGTTCGGAAGCGGACGTTACGGATTTCAGGTTGCTCGCCCGGCTCCAGTCGCATTCGCTCGTCGTCAACCATGATCCAGAGACCATCTCGTTTGACCACGGGTCGCGGAGCAGAGAAGTACAGGGGCACGATGGGAATCTGCTCGCTGTAGATGTATTGCCAAATGTCGAGTTCCGTCCAGTTGGACAGAGGAAAGACGCGCACACTTTCGCCAGGAGCTTTGCGCGCGTTGTAAAGATGCCAAAGCTCAGGCCGTTGCTGTTTGGGATCCCACCGATGCTGCGCCGACCGAAGAGAGAACACTCGCTCCTTCGCCCTCGACTTCTCCTCGTCTCGCCTCGCTCCGCCAAAGCCGAGATCGAATCCATATTTTTCGACGGCTTGTTTCAGACCCTCTGTCTTCCAAAGATCTACATGCAGCGATGTGCCGTGATCGAAAGGATTGATGTCTTTCTCAATGCACTCGGGGTTGTGGTACTCGATGAGTTCGAGGCCGTTGTCTCTGACGACGCGATCGCGAAACTCGTACATCGCTTGAAATTTCCATGTTGTGTCCACATGGAGTAACGGGAACGGAAGTTTCGAAGGAGCGAAGGCCTTCATCGCGAGGTGAAGCATGACGGTGCTGTCTTTCCCCACCGAGTAGAGCATCACGGGACGCTCGCTCTCGGAGAAGGCCTCACGGAAAATCTGGATGCTCTCGGCTTCGAGGCTTTGCAGGTGGGTGAGCACAGCCACTTTTCGACCTTTGCTAGGTGAAGTCAGTGATGAATGCTATTCACCACCTTTTCGACAGGGCTGGTAGACAATAGCAGGGTGAGCCTCCGCCCCTGAACCACCGCTAATCGTTTCGCGATCACTCAGGGCCAGGTAAGGCCAACGACCGCGTCGAGCTCCGGGCCGAGAAGTTGGCGGCCCAACGCCCGGAACTCCTCAACATCGCCGGAGGATTCGAAGTGGTGGACTCCCCCGGGTTCGGTGGGGTGATTTGTCGTACTTGATTCGAGAAGCAGTTCTCGAACCCGGAACGCGGTCGCATCAGCCGAATCGACGAGCACGACATCGCGTCCCATCACATCGGCGATTGTCCGCGCAAGGAACGGATAATGGGTGCAGCCCAGGAGGAGTGAATCGATGTCGGCGTCGATGAGTGGGGCCAGAAGGCGTTCGGCGAGTACATGAACCTGTTCGGAGTCGGTCTCGCCCCGCTCAACGAACTCGACAAATCCGGGGCACGCAGCGCAGGCGAGTTCGACGTCGGCACCACTTGCCTCGACCGCACGCTGGTAGGCACCCGATCGAATCGTTCCGACTGTACCGATTACTCCGACCCGACCATTTCTGGTGGCGGCGAGGAGTGCGGCCGCCCCGGGTTCGATGACGCCAATGACCGGCACCGATGTCGTTCGTTGCAACTCATCGAGAGCCGCGGCCGACGCGGTATTGCAGGCAATCACGATCATCTTGACGTCGTGATTGACGAGGAGGTGATCAGTGATCTCGAGTGCGAAGCCGCGCACCTCACCGAGATCACGAGGGCCGTAGGGATAACGACCGGTATCGCCGACGTAAACGAGATCCTCCGAGGGCAGGAGGTCAATGAGCGCTCGGGCCACAGTCAGGCCGCCGAAACCGCTGTCGAACATGCCGATCGGCCGGGAATCCACAGGCCGAGGGTAGTCCCCGACTCCACCTCGATAGGGCGTGTCTAGAAGTAGATGATCTTTGACGCGCGATCGACGACGTCGTCGATGTCGTCAGTCCATGCGCCAGTAGAGAGGTACTTCCAGCCGCCATCGCAAACGATGAACACGATTGTGCCGGACTCGATCTGCGACGCCACACGAACAGCACCGGCAAGGGCAGCACCGGCCGAGATGCCCGAGAAGATGCCGCACTTTTCAGCAAGAAGTCGCGTGTATTCGATTGATTCACGAGGACGAACGATGCGCTTGCCATCGAGAAGTTCTGGCCCGCCCCACTTTTCATAGACCGGCGGGATGTATCCCTCGTCGAGGTTGCGCAGTCCTTCGACGCTCTCGCCCAATGGGGGTTCGACAGCAAGGATCTTGATGTTGGGATTCTTCTCTTTCAAAAAGGTTCCGACTCCCATGAGCGTTCCCGAAGTGCCCAGACCCGCAACGAAGTGGGTGATCTCCGGAACATCGGCCCAAATCTCAGGACCGGTGGTGTCGTAATGGGCCTGCGGATTGGCTTCGTTCGCGTATTGATAGAGGAACGCCCATTCTGGATGCTGCTCAGCAAGTTCGATAGCTCGCTTCACCGCACCGTTAGAACCTTCAGCACCCGGCGAAAGGATGATTTCGGCCCCGAAGATTTCAAGAAGTTGGCGACGCTCGATCGACACATTCTCGGGAAGAACAATTTTGATGGGATAGCCCTTGATGCGGGCGATCATCGCCAACGCAATGCCGGTGTTTCCCGAAGACGGTTCAATGATGGTCTTGCCGGGCGTAAGGGTTCCGTCGGCTTCGGCATCCTCGACCATGGCCAGAGCAATGCGGTCTTTGACCGAACCGGCCGGGTTCTGACTTTCCATCTTCCCGAGGATGCGCACATTGGGGTTCGGGCTGAGCACGGAGACGTCGACTATCGGCGTGTTGCCGATTATGTCGAGCACCGAAGAGTAAACAGCCATTGAGAACTTCCAGAGGTGAGCGATCGGGAATCTGGAATCCCGACCTTCGTGATCAGGATTCTAGAACTGAGCGACGCCAGATCCACAACCGGCACCAAAAAATGGAACGCAGCCGCCCAAAGTCGGTTCCCACCGAGTGAGCAATGCCGGTTAACAAGAACTAGCTAACGACCAGAACCGGTTCCTCGGTAATTTCGCCCTCGAGGATCCGATATGACCGCACCATCGGCTCGCCCAAGCGGAACGAGACGATGACGTAATGCCAGTTCGGGTCGGGGGCCTGAGCAACATCGGTCGGCGAGGGATAGGGCTCGGAGTGAGTGTGGGAGTGAACCACGCCAACCAGTTCAACTCCGCGATCTTCGGCGTCACGATCAGCCTGAAGATGCACCTTCGGATCGATTGTGTACACCCGGCTCGACGAGGCTCGATTCGGACTCGGGTACCACGCATCGACCACACACGGTTGATTGCCGGCCCCGAGGTTTCCGCCAAGCAGTCCGCAGGCCTCGTCAGGTAAACCGTCGATCAGATGCGTGAGCAGATCGTCGAGCAGAGCAACCGGGAGTTGGAGCACTCGTTGAGGTTATCGCTGTACATCGATCGCGAGCGGCCCCTCAGCCAACGTCGTAACGTGTGTCTATGCCGAGAATTGCTGTTCCCGAAGGTGCCGACCCGCTCATGCATGTCTGGACTGGCGCCGCTCCCGGCCTCTCGATTCCGGCCGCGCAATTTTCTGCCGCGGTCTACGAGAAGTCGGCGCTGCCTCTGCGTGAATTCGAGGCCGCACGAATCCGCATTGCGCAGATCAATAACTGCCAACAGTGTCTTGGGTGGCGATCAGCTCGCGACGCTCCGGCTCGCGCGTCCGAGGCCGGCGATATCGATGAGGAGTTCTACGCGCATGTCGGCGATGCCTCCTGGCAAGGCTTCACCGAGCGTGAAACTCTTGCTGTCGAATTTGCCGAACGTTTCGCACTCGATCACCTCTCGATGGACGATCCCTTCTGGGCCCGTTTGCGTTCGGCATTCAGCGATTCAGAGATCGTCGATCTCGGCCTGTGCGTTGGCATGTGGATCTCCCAAGGACGGCTCAATCAGATCCTCGATGTCGATGGTGCGTGTCGAGTGCCCGCTCCCGATGGGCCGCTCACGGGCGGCTGATGTCACCACTCGGACCGCCGGTAGCCTGATCCATTCCCATGGCGACCAAGGACGATCCGAACGGAAAGAAGATCGTGGCGACCAACCGGTCGGCCCGACACGACTACGAGGTTCTCGACACTGTCGAGGCCGGGCTCGTATTGCGCGGATCGGAAGTGAAGTCGCTTAGAGAAGCTCAGGTGCAGATCAAGGAATCGTTCGCTCGATTCGATCAAGGCGAGGCGTGGCTCATCGGCATGCACATCGCTCCGTGGGGAACCAGCGCCGCTCACGATCTGGCCGAACCCGATCGCAAACGGAAGCTGCTCCTCCACCGGGAACAGATCGAACGTTGGCGCATGCGCGTCGACCTTGAGCGACTCTCGATCGTTCCACTGTCGCTCTATTTCTCAGGAGGCAAAGCAAAGATCGAACTTGGTCTTGCCCGAGGGCGAACCAAGGGTGACCGCCGCCAAGCAATCGCGGAGCGAGAAGCGAAGCGTGAAGCCGATCAAGCGTTGGGCCGGTCACGCAAACGCGGCGAGGACTGACATGCGCGTCGCACTCTTCGCAATCGTTGGAGCAAGCGTTCTACTGATCGGCGCGTGCTCTTCGGATTCGACTGCGACAGACTCGACAGCATCGACCTCGACCACATCGTCGACGACGACGATCAGTTCGCCGCCCCTCAGCGTGCTGACACCAACGCCCAACGCAGCCACCCTCGTTTCCTTTCCGGATCCGGCCTCGGTCGACGCGTGGACGAATGTCGATGACTCAGTAATGGGTGGAGTTTCCGCCAGCGAGAGCACGTGGCTCTCCAATGGTGGTGCCGGAGCACTTGTGTTCTCCGGCGTGCTTTCAACGGAAAGTAACGGTGGTTTCTCCTCGACCCTCGGACCGCTCAATCGCAGGATCGGTGAACTCGCTGCGAACGCACGCGGATTGAGAATCATTTCGATCGGCGACGGTCGCACCTACCTCCTGCAATTGCGCGCGGGTTCAGACGGCAACGAACGGTGGATCGCCCGATTCACTCCGCAACCTTCGGGCGCAGCAAACAGAGGAGAGCTCATTCCGTTTGGCGCGTTCGAAGCAGTCAATCGATTCCTTCGACCAGTCACGCCGGCGGCCCCACTCAATCCATCAACGATCATTCAGGTCGGGGTGTACGTGCTTGATGCTCAGGTAGGCGAGTTTCGCCTCGTCCTCGAAAGCATCAACGCCGAGAACTGACCTACGGCCTCTCGCGCTGCAAACGTTCTGCTTCACGCGCTGCGCCTGAGGCGAAGCCCCGCACCGCCTTCGTGAGGAAACTCGAGACCCCGGGCACTCGCGTCGACCACGAGCCCTTCCATGAAATATGGGTTCCCCCGGTCGCCGTTTCAGTAAGGCGTACATCAGCCCGATAGTTCGATACAGGCAAAGGCCCAGAAACGATCACATACGCCTGATGGTAGGGAGGATCGAACGCAACGATTCGCTCTCGCGAAAGTGGACCAAGAGTGGCTCCGAGCGCACGAACAGCACCCACACCCCACGGTGCCGGTTCACCCTCGATGTCCCATGAGGCTCGATGAATCATTCGGTTCCATCGGGACCACCCGGGAGCGTCGGCGATGACCTCGAACACGGCCGCGATCGGCGCTGAAGAAACAGCTTCAATGTCATAGGAACGGTGCGCCACCAGGAACTCCTCCGACCCCGGACCGGGGCGATGACTATTAGCCTCGCGCTTGGAACTCGGAGAGGATGACGATGCGAAGCCGACGAGCCTTGGTACTTGTCTTCACCGCGATGCTGCTTCTTGTCGCGGCATGCGGCACAAAGACGTCAAACACCTTCAATGCGTCGTTCTACGACACTCCGTCGCCAATTCCGTCGGGTCCGCCGGGAACGGTGATCCGGTTCGAGACGATGGTGGCCCCGTTCCCCGACTCACAGGCGTGGCGGGTCATGTATACGTCAACTGGGATCGAAGGCGAGCCAATCGTCGTGAGTGGAATGGTGTTCGCTCCAAGTGGGCCGGTCCCGGCCGGCGGCAGACCGGTCGTGACATGGGCCCATCCCACCACCGGCATTGAAGATCAGTGCGCGCCCTCTCGTTCGCCCAAGCCCTACGACGACGTTCAGGGTCTGAGCGAATTTCTTGGCCTGGGTTGGGTCGTCGTCGCCACCGATTATCAGGGACTCGGCACCGACGGAATGCATCCGTACCTCGTTGGCGCGAGTGAGGCGCAGGGAACCATCGACATCGTTCGGGCGGCGCGTGCTCTTGAATCGGAAACCGGCGCTTCTTCAAACTATTTCGTCTTCGGTCATTCTCAAGGCGGCCAAGCCGCGCTCTTCGCCGGGCAGATGGCAGCGACCTACGCACCCGAACTTCAACTTCTTGGCGTCGCGGCGGCTGCACCCGCAGGACTGCTCGTTCCGCTTTTCCAAGCCGATAAGGACACCGCCGCGGGTGCAGTTCTGGGTTCGTATGCCGTTGTCTCGTGGTCGAACATTTTTGGCTACGAAGAATCTTCAGTCGTGAAGTCCTCGCTCAGCAGTCGGGTTCATGCGGTGACCACTAAATGTGTTGTCGGTGGTTCTCGCCTCAGCGACATCGAACTCGGCATCAATGATCTAATCCTCAAGGGCCGAATGTGGAGCGCCGATCCGGCGACCACGCCTCCATGGTCACAACAGTTCGCTCTTAACACGGCGGGCCAGTCCCCTATCTCGGTTCCCCTTCTGCTTACTCAGGGAACCGCAGACAAAATCATTACGCCATCAACAACGGCCGAACTCACTGCCACCTACGTAGCACTCGGAAACAACAGGGCCACCGAACAGGTGATGCCCGGAGTTGACCACATGAAGGCCGGAAAGGCTTCGGTCCCGTATGTGGTTCCGTTCTTTCAGCGCCTCGCCCACTAATTCATTTGCTCGACGAAAGCCACAACAACTCACCCAATCCGCTTGGGATCTGGTCTGACGCGACTTCTCAATGGTGCAGTGTCGTACCTCGCCGGTAGTCTTGGACCATCTGCTGATGTTGCGGAAAGCGCTGCTTTCCGCAACTACGCAGAGACGATCAGGGGCTGATCGGTTTCGACGTCGGGACCGAAGGCTGGATCGTGCGACCGGAGTGGCCTCAGACTCCTTAAACGGGGGCAAAAAATCAACCGCCGATGAGCAGTTGACTCTCGCCGCCTGATAACTCAGACGGTAGAGAGAAATCGTGACCAGTAATGGCGCACGGGGCCTGCTCTCCGCAGCCCGGCAACAGAAGCGGAGGGTGACAGCCTGAAAGAAGGCTGACGACGGGAAAGACCGTTGACATCGGAGAAAGATCCGGCGGCGAGGTTTCGGCCTCATCCGACCCGGCGGTGTGGTTGCCGTAAGCCACTGACTCGGGGATGGTCGTAGCGCGGACAGTTCTCACCAGACGGACGGGGGTTCGATTCCCCCCAGCTCCACCAAGAGGTGTTACATGAAATAGGGGCCCCTCGTGACAGGAAATCCTGTCCCGGAGGGGCCTTTTTCGTGCTGGCACCATTCAGACCTTGAGCTGGCCTACTTGCTCTGGAGTCTCAATCGGTATCAAACATCTCAACCTGAGAAGTCACGTGCTCTCTTGGGACCGTGATGGCGAAGATCGCAGGCTCCCGCGTTCAGGTCCGGATCGCAGACCAACCACTCGAGAAGCTCGAATCCGAAATGAGTCGCGCCCTGTCCCTCACCGACGCGAATCTCTGCGAGGCGCCAGACCCGCACAAGACCGATTGACCGTCACGCCCGTGCCATACCTTTCGTTCATGCGCATCGGCACTTGGAACTGTCGCCCCACCATCGACAGATAACGCAGCGTGATCACACCACACCAACCCCGTCCGTGATCCGGGGGGAACTTCTGACCTACTAAACGCCACGAACCTGAACACTTCGCAACTGGCCCCTCATATACAACTCGGTGCTGCAGGTAACGTACCGCAGGTGAGTTCGGTAAAGAGCAGAATGAAGCACACCGCAAACCGAGCCTTGGGCCGGTTCGGCGTGCAACTCGTCACCAAGGGCGAGATCGAATCGGGCACCACCCGCTCGACGCGTCTGGTTGATGAACTTTACGCGGTCTACACGGAGCACATTTTCCCTGAACTTCCCTCTTGTGATGGTCGCCTAGAGCTCGTTCGCTCATTGATCGGTACCGAGGTGCCCGAGGCGATGTTCCTCCTGCACTATTTACACGGGGCGCTGGCTACCGGCGACGGGGATGTCGTCGAGATGGGGGTCGCGCAGGGGGCAACATCGGCCCTGCTCGGGAACGAGATCCGCAACGACGCAGAGCGCAGTCTTTGGCTCTATGACTCCTTCCAGGGCCTCTCCCGCCCGACTGATGAGGATGTGCTGATTGATGACATCGAGAATCGCGGTTCCATGGGCGCCTACGCAGGAGCGATGGCGAACCCGCGGCGCCTCGTCGAGGAGCGCTTGGATGCGATCGCCTTCCCCGCCCGCCGAACAAAGATCGTCGATGGCTTCATTGACGATCAGATGCCGATGCCAGAACTCGTAGCATTTTCGTACCTTGATTTCGACCTCTATAAACCGATACTCACTGGCCTAACGATGCTCCATCCTCACACGCGACCAGGCTCAGTCCTTATGGTCGACGACTACGGCTACTTCTCCAGTGGGGTTGCGGCCGCCGTCAGGGAGTTTCTCAACGAGCGGGCCAACGAGTACGACCTGCGGGACGCGCCATCATACGCTGGACACTTCTGCGCCTTGGTTCGGCGGTAGGTGCCCTCACCGGGATCTTGCCGCTCGCGTTTCGAGAGCCCAAGGTTCGCGGTTCCTAGCGACTGCTGGTCGGGCTCAACCGGCGCCCAACCCGTACTACCGCATCATCCCGCCGAGTCGACGAAGAGCGAAGCTCGGTACATGTTGGCGGGGATCACGGCACCAGACGGGAACAGAATCCGCAGTTCCATCGACAGCACATTGTCAGCACCGTCGGTGACGTCTCCAGTGATCTCAACAATGACGGTGCTCGCAACAGCGTCGGCTCCGTCGCCATCCCAGTAGGTGAGCGAAGCATTAGGCGGGTCGACGCTAAAGGAGTCCGCACCCGTTTCGGCAAAGAGAGCAACGAACTCGTTGGGAGTCAGGTCTCGTTCTTCCCGATACGGGCGGTCGGTGAATGCCACGAGGTTCCCCGCCGGCACGCTCAACACACCCGACGACTGATCAAACATTGTGATGCCACCCGACTACAGAGAGAACAACCATTGCTCTTGCGAAGCAGCAGAATCCACTGTGGTGATGTCCGAGCTGGCCTCACCACCGCTTCCTGAAGAGCACCCAGCGAACAACAGAGTCGCGGCCACGACAACCACGCACACAGCTCGGTCCGGCCCCGGGGATCCCCCGGGGCCGGACACAAGGTCTCTACCGCAATTCGTTACTCAGCCAGTGAACTTCGGCGTCACCGGCTCTGGGTTCGGAGCCGGAGGCGGCTGAATCTCGAACGCACCAATGTCAGCGCTGGTGCCGACCACCCGTGCGTAGCCAGTTCCACGTTGATCGAACTCATTACCGACGAATGTTGCAACCGGGCTAGGACCGGCGTTCACAGCTGCCGAAGTGGCAAGCAATGCCATTGTCTTGGTCTTGCCACCGTTGTCAGCCAAAGGCGAAAGGCCAGGCGTGCTTGAGCGGATGTTGCCGCCAAGATCGGTGATATGCGATTCGGCGGCGTCATTTACAAGCCCGACGAGCGAATGGTCGAACGACAGAACGTCGCCTCCAACCCAGTCGATGGAGATATCGGCGCCCTTCACGGCGGAGGGAAGAGAAAGGGGCTCAAGGGTGAGCGAGTTATTCGAGACGATCGAACCCGAAAGAACGATGCTGACCGGGGGCTCGGTAACGGTCACGAAGATGCCGGCGCCGTCTGTGGCGGTGTTCTCGACGATTGTGCTCTGGTTGATTGTGAGCGAACCATATTCCGCTTTCCAGATGCCACCACCAACGGTGTCGGAAGAGTTGCCAGTGACCGTCGAATTGTTGATTGTCACGACCTCACCCACACCATCGAAAAAGAGAGCGCCGCCCCCTTGACCCGAGGTGTTGCCATTGAACGTGGAGTCAGAGATCGTGATCACTTGGCCCGCAGTACCGAGGTACAAGGCACCTCCCCAAGCGTCTGCATTGTTGCCGCTGAACGTGGAACCGACGATCGTCAGATCGCCTGGGTGGTTGGAGAGAATACCGCCACCGCCACCGCCGGTTGTGTTGTTAGCGATTGTGGTGTCAGTGATGGTCACGCTCGTGGTTTCGTCGTAGATGTACACGCCGCCGGCAGCATCGGTGCT
>JBAXGZ010000071.1:0-12284 GCA_037139155.1 Actinomycetes bacterium
GATCTCGGCGTGCGGCCAACTCCCGATTGATCAGTCCCCGCAGGTCTGTCGCCACCGAACGTTCGCTCGGGTCGTGCGACAGCTGCGGGCGAGATCAGGCGGTGGCGGTGCGAGCTGGTGCGGCAGCAGCAGCCCGGGCCAGCGCACGCTGACGGCGGATGCGACGACGCTCACGCTCGCTCATGCCGCCCCAGATACCGAACTTCTCTCCGTTGGCCAATGCGTACTCGAGGCAGTCGTCGCGCACGACGCAGCCCTTGCACACCTCTTTGGCCTCACGAGTGGATGCTCCCCGCTCAGGGAAGAACAGGTCGGGATCGACACCGAGACAGTTGGCCATGTCCTGCCAGGACTTGTCCTCGCCGTCGAGATCGGCGGCTACCGAGGTGTTCTGTGAACTCGTCATTGCGATCGATTGCGGCATGCTTTGGGTCCTCCTGGACTCGAGCAGCTTCCCCCTGAGGCGCCGGTGCCCCACAGGTGTAATTACACCGGCGTGATTCTGCCCCGTCAGAGCGACAAACGCAAGGGGGATCTAGGTTCCGGGGAGAAAAACCCGGTCCGGGGGCAAATCAGCCGGCTCGGCGGCCTCGCAGCATTTCCCGTTTGTTATTGAGGAAATCCACCAACACGTAATCGCCGAGGTTCTCGGGGGTCGTGAAGAAGGCTCTTCCACCGTTCAACTGACTCATCTTCTCGACAAACTCGCTGAGGTAGGGGTTCGGGTCGAGCATGAAGGTGTTGATCGTGATGTCTTCTTTGGTGCAGAGCATCACCTGGCGGAGCGTCGCGTCGCGGGTCTCGGGCCGAGTGGGGTAATCGAAGAAGATCTGACCGTTCGGCATCACGTGGGCGGTGGGCTCGCCGTCGGTGATCATGATGATCTGCTTCGTTCCCGACTGCCGAGCCAACAAACGACGGGCGATCATGAAGCCTTCGTGCATGTTGGTGCCGTAATCGAAGTCCCAGGAAACCTCGGGCAACTGCTCGGCTTTGAGTTCCTCAGCTGACCGACTGAAACCGACAAGGCCGAGATAGTCGCGGGGGTACTTCGACGAGATGAGCGCATGCAGTGCCATCGTGACTTTTTTGGCGGGAAGGAAATTGCCGCGCATGGGCATTGAGAGCGAGAGGTCGACCATAAGAACAGTGCTTGACCGCACCAGATGTTCGGTGCGCTCAACCTCGAAGTCCTCGGGTGTGAGGTGCACGGGCGTTCCGGCCCCGCTGCGGAAGATGGCGTTGCGGACGGTGCGACCGATATCGAGGTTGAAAGGATCGCCGAACTCGTAGGGCTTGGTCGAATGATCGCGTTCGTGGCCGACACCGATGCGGGCGATCTCGTGCTGACCGGCTTTGTCCATATCGAGTTTGTTGAACAGTTCGTCGAGTGCGTTCTGTCCGAGTTGGCGGATGCCACGAGGTGTGAGTTCGAGACGACCCTCCTTGTTCTCGACCAGACCTGATTCCTCGAGACGGCGAGATAACTCGGCCATCTGCTCAAGACTGCGAGCGGCATCATCGCCAAGGAGCTCACGAGCCCGATCGAGGTCGACCTCGGCGAGCGCCCCGGGATTGGCGGCGCCCTTCAGAAGATTCTCGAGCTGATCAATATCGCCCAACTGCTGCAGCATTTGATTGGCATCGGCCATGTTGAGCGGTTCATCACCAGAAAAGTCGTACCGGCGGTTCCAGTTGAGATCAGGGAAGGCCTGAGCAAGATTCTGCCCAAGTTGATCCATCTGCCAACGCAGATCCATGTCTTCAAGTAGCTGATCGGACAGGGCCTGCATCTGCGCGCGCTGCTCGGGCGTCATTGAATTCATCATCGCCTGAGCGGCGGCCATTCGGGCCGCCATGATTTCGAGAAGCTCGTCAAGGTTCTGCGGATTCTCCGGGAAGAAGTCGCCGAAACGCTCCATGAATCCGTCGAAGTCGGGTTCTTCGCCGTTCTGGCGCTGCTCAAGCATGTGATTCAGTTCGGCGAACATGTCTTTCATGCGAGCCATGTCCTCAGGCGACATGTTCTCGACAGCACCGGACATCTGATCGACGTACTGCTGCATCAACTGCTCGCGCAGTTTCTCGACCAGTTCCTCGAACTTCTCGCGCGCTTCAGATGAAGTGAAGTCGTGATTCTGCAGATCGCGAACCATTCCGGCGAGATCTTGTGACATTAAGTCGAGCGACATATGCCGCTCGGTAGCGACCTGTTCAGTGAGTTCTTGGCGACGGGCGTCGCCTGAATCACGCGCTTCTTGAGCCAATTCATCGATGGCCTCGCGCTCGGTTTCAACAACCTCACGGAGTTCCTTAGCGATCTCGTCATAGATCCCACCAAGGTCGTGACTCTCGAGTGTTTCGCGACGCTTGCGGCGGAGCTCGTCCATCATCTCGCGCAAGCCCTTCATGCGCTCACCGTTGTCTGACTCGAATCCCTCTTGCATCATGCGACGCAGCGCGGCATTGATATCGCC
The DNA here is from genome assembly GCA_037139155.1 of Actinomycetes bacterium. Lineage (GTDB taxonomy): Bacteria > Actinomycetota > Acidimicrobiia > Acidimicrobiales > Acidimicrobilacustridaceae > Acidimicrobilacustris. The sequence continues at coordinate 2,478 of JBAXGZ010000071.1, forward strand.
GTGATAGAGGAGATCATCAGTGATCTCATCGAAAATGTCGGTGGCATCGAGGTCGAATCCGACCTGCGTGCCATCCCATCGCGAGTACTGAACCCGATTGGCTCTGCCCATGTACGCACCGTACCGGGAATACTGCAGGTATGACCGACGCAGCCCTCTGGGGCATCGCTACCACCGCCGCCGGTGGCGAAGGACTGTCGCCCCGGAGCGATTGGTCGACACTCACCGACGACGGACGCCTTCCTGATTCAAGCATCGGAAGCGGTTTCGGGTTCGAGTACCGCTCGGATCTGCCGATGCTGGCCGAGGCCGGCGTTCCGGCCATGCGGTGGACGATCGACTGGTCACGGCTCGAACCGAACCCCGGCCGGTGGGACAGTGACGCCGTCGATCACATCACCGACATCCTGACCACCGCTCGGTCCGCCGGCATCGAAATCTGGGCTGTGCTCCATGATGGTCCACTGCCCGGTTGGTTCTCCGAGGATCAACGCGGTTTCGACGATTCCGACGGGCTTCGCCTCACCTGGCCCCGACATGTCGATCGTGTCGCTGAGACGTTCGGCGACCTCGTGTCCGGATGGATTCCTATTCTCGATCCCTACACGCGGGCGCTGGAAGGTCACCTCATTGGCAGTCGCCCACCCCACAAAAGCGATCAGGGCAAGTTCCTCGAAGCGTTGCAAACACTGCACCGGGCATCGTTCGAAGCGAATCGATTGCTGCGCAGTGGCGCTCCCCCGGTCGTCGTCTGCATTGATGCGTTGCCCGTGGAACCCGGCGTGATGTCACGAGAACCCGATGAACGCGACGCCGCGCGCAAACGAGTCGAGTCAGTCGATCGATTGCGCTTCGGCTCGTGGGTCCGCGAGCTCAATGACGGAGTCATTTCCATTCCCGGTTTGGCAGAGATCGAAATCGACGGGCTAGCCGGGGCCTACGACCTCGTCGGATTCACCTACCGAGGCGCGTCCACATTGTTCGCCGACGGGACAAGTGATGCCTACCCGCTCGATGCAACCGTCGCTCCCGACGGACGCTCACCCTGGACCGAAGGACTCGGTGTCACTCTTCGCCGACTGGCCGAGAACTTCCCCGGCAGATCCTTTGCTTTGGTGGGAACCGGACTCACAGCGAACGAAGACGACTGGCGCGCCGAAGTGCTCGGAGGATCAATGCTGGAGACACAGCGTGCCGCTGACGACGGCATCCGGGTCGCTCGGGCCTTCTGGGAATCGGGTATCGACGGTTGGACACCCGAGTGCGGATATGAGGTTTCCAATGGTCTGTTCGATCGCAATCGCAACCCACGTGACAGTGCGGCGTTGCTACGCGCTGGCCCACGCTGACGTGCGATGCTCTGCGGGTGAGCACTGATCAGAACTCCGCGGAACGTTCACCGCAAGACATCGCCAAAGAAGCAGCCGGACGACAGGCTGCTGGTTATGTCGCCGACGGAATGCGCGTTGGCCTCGGGACCGGCTCCACCGTGTACTGGACAATTGTCGAACTCGGAGAACGTGCCCTCGACATTGTGTGCACCTCAACCTCGGTTCAGACCCATGACCTCGCGACGTCACTCGGTCTGAAGGTCATCTCCCCCGACGAGATCGGCGCTCTCGACATCGCTATCGACGGTGCCGACGAAGTCGATCCCTCGTTCAATCTCACCAAGGGCGGCGGTGCCGCACATACCCGCGAGAAAATCGTGGCGTCGATGTCACCCCGGTTCATCATCGTTGTCGATGAATCGAAACTCGTGCCCATGCTTGGTCCGTTTGGTACGCCACTCGAGGTGCTCGATTTCGCACCGGGAGTCGTTGCTGCCGCCGTCGAGGCACTCGGAGCATCAGAGATAACGACGAGAGAGCGCCGCAGCGATAACGGAAACCTTGTGATGGATGCGCAGTTCGGTACGATCGCCGATCCGGTGGCGCTGGGAGTCGCCCTCTCCAACACACCCGGCATCGTCGAACACGGCCTCTTCCCCGGTTCGATGGTGGAACGCGTCGTGATTGCCGGACTCGACGGTGTACACGAACTGATCAACCCAACCGTGTGACCAGCACTCACTCCAAAGGAATGAGAATGCTGGTTCCCGCGTGAACCGCTCGGCGGTCATGGGTGATCTTTGCGATCAAGTCGGCACTATGGGGCGGCTGTAAACACGAATGGTGATCACCACCAATGAAGCGAACGCCGAACCCACCTCGTAACAAACTGGAACGACCCAGCGACGGGTCCCCCGGCCAATATCGATCAACCGAATCCGCACAGTTGTAGAGATGTGCCGGAGTGCGAATGCTGTCGAACTCCCAACGGGCAGCCAATTCCGCCTGACGATGGATCAGCGGTAATCGTCGATTCCTACTCCGCCATCCCCTACTGCGGAGTTCAATCGTGCTCCTGACCGCGCGGCGAAAAAGCGAAGCGGCAACTGCGCCAGGCCGCTCGCGGTCGGGGGGCGTGAGTCGAACCAACTGGTGTCGGATCCGCTGTGCCCAAGGGACCGCGTACATCGAATCGAAACCCATACGCAGACGAAATTCAGGATGACCAGCGCGCACATCGATGAAGCCGAGGTATGCGGGTTGGAGACCTCGTTGTTCCAAGAGGCGCAGACCCACAGTCGTAAGGGTCCCGCCGCCGCAGTAGCTCAGAATGTGCAGTGGTGAGGTCTCGCTGAAGTGAACCAACGCCTCAACCATCACGGCATCGGCCCACTCCCCGAAGGTTTTGCATTCGCCGTGGGGAACGAAGACGTCAACGACCTCGGCGCCAGTGGCCCGCATCTCATCGATGAATCGCAGGTAGCCGGGATCGATCTCTGCGGTCCAACCACGGATGGCGAGAAGAGGGGGTAGCACCTCCACCGCAGAGTCGTCACCGTTCACGATGGCTCCGAGTCCTAGCCCCGACCCCGGTACTGCGCGCGTGCGCCGACTGCGTCCTTGTTGAGACGTTTGGAAAGGTGCAGACCTTCAAGCACGAACTCAACAGCACTAGCCACAACCTCTGGGGTCGTATCGCCACCAGTGAGAGCAGCGACATGAGGAGCAAGCGCAGGGATGTCTGCCAGTAGCGCGACATAGTCAGCCGAGGAAACATCCTCACCGGCGTTCACCAAGCGGTCGCCGTCGAAGGAATCGACGACATCGCGGAGGTTCTCGACAGCAATGTGCTCACGGAAGATTGAAAGCACCGCGGCCTTCAGGAGTTGTTCAATAACAAGTCCCTCACGACCCTCTTCGATGGTTTCAATCTCAACTTTGCCAATCGTTGATGCAGCCAGTGCATCAAGATCAGACACGCGCGGCACGACGATGGTCTCGCCATGCTGCAATGCACGACGCATTGCATTGGCCTGGAGCGTTTCAAGATTGGCGACCGTAAGACGCACCGACACACCCGAACGCTGGTTGATGTGGGGGCTGCGGCGTGCCAACTGCGAAAACTCAGCAACGATTTCGGTCATGTAGCTCGGCATGCGAATTTCAATACCCGGAACCTCGAGATTCCGAGATTCTTGAAGCGCGATCGTGACTTCGGTCGCGACGTCGAGTGGATAGTGAGTACGGATCTGTGAACCGAATCGATCCTTGAGTGGAGTAATGAGTCGACCGCGATTGGTGTAGTCATCGGGATTGGCCGAGGCGAACAAAAGCACGTCAAGCGGCAGTCGGAGTTTGAAGCCACGAATCTGAACGTCACGCTCTTCAAGCACGTTCAGAAGGCCAACCTGGATCCGCTCGGCAAGATCAGGAAGTTCGTTGATGGCAAAGATTCCGCGGTTGGTGCGAGGAACAAGACCGAAGTGGATGGTCTCCTCGTTCGAGAGATGGCGGCCTTCAGCGATCTTGATGGGATCGACCTCGCCGATGAGGTCGGCAATAGAGGTGTCGGGGGTGGCGAGTTTCTCTCCGTAACGCTCATCCCGGTGCACCCAGCTAATCGGAGTGGCATCACCCATCTCGGCGACAAGGTCGCGTGCGGGCTTCGACACCGGGGCGTAGGGATCGTCGTTGATTTCCGAACCGGCCACAATCGGCATCCACTCATCGAGCAGATCGGTGAGTGAGCGGATCATGCGAGTCTTGGCCTGACCCCTCTCGCCAAGGAAGATCACGTCGTGCCCAGCGAGAATCGCGTTCTCGAGTTGCGGCAGGACGGTGTCCTCGTATCCCAGAACGCTGTCGAAGAGCAGCTCGCCGGCGACAATTCGCGCGATGGCGTTCTGACGGAGTTCATCCTTCACAGTGCGACTGGCCCAGCCAGACGCACGCAGTTCACCGAGAGTGGTGGGACGCTCAGACATCTTCTCCTCCCCTGCCGGACCCGATGGCCGGACGACGGACGACTCAACCTACCGCCGACACCCATACCTCGGGCGAGCCACGGGAGGAATCTCCTCCAGCACAGTTCGCCCCTCGCCGTGGCGGGTGAGTAGCGTGATCTCGCTTGGCCGTGGCTCCGCCCGACCGGGTCTCGATCTAGTCACAGCCTCTTTCAGGAAAGGTCTGCTCGTGACAGCAACCAAGGAACCGCCAGCGCTGACTCCGGACATCTCGTCCCCGACGATCCGCAAGGCCAACCGTCGCAGCACATTCGCCATCATCGACCTCTACAAGTCCTCCGTGGGCAAGAAGTGGATCATGGCCCTCACCGGCATCATGTTGATGGGATTCGTGCTCTTCCACATGATCGGCAACCTCAAGATGTATTTGGGTGAGTCGCACTTCAACGAGTACGCCGAGTTCCTGCGTCAGTTGCTTGTGCCGATCATTCCGCCCACAGGAGTTCTTTGGATCCTGCGTGCCGGACTCCTCGCCGCCTTCGCACTGCACATCCAATCGGCTTACGCCCTGACCCGGATCAATCACAAGGCCCGACCGATCGACTACAAGTCCCCACGCGACTATGTGGCCGTGAACTGGGCCGCCCGCACCATGCGCTGGAGCGGCATCATCGTCGGTCTGTTCCTTCTGTGGCATCTGGCTGACCTGACCTGGGGCTGGGCCAATCCTGACTTCGTCAGCGGCAATCCCTACGAGAACGTGGCCACAAGCCTCGATCGTGCTCCGGTCGCGGCGATTTACATCATCGCCAACCTGGCACTGGGTCTCCACCTCTACCACGGCTCCTGGAGCATCTTCCAGAGCCTCGGTTCCATGAGTTCACGATTCAATCCCCGCCACAACCCGATTCGTCGGGGCTTCGCCATCGGCTTCGCGGTCTTGGTAGCCGGCGTCAACATCACATTCCCCATCGCCGTGCTTACCGGCGTGGTCGGCTGAAGGAGCAATAGATGAGCCCAATCACTCTCGACTCCAAGGTCCCCTCAGGTCCGATCGAGGACCGCTGGGAGAACCACAAGTTCAACATGAAGCTCGTGAACCCCGCGAACAAGCGGAAGTTCACGGTCCTCGTGGTTGGTTCGGGCCTCGCCGGCGCCGCCGCTGCGGCGACACTCGCCGAACTCGGCTATCACGTGAAGTGCTTCACCTTCCACGACTCTCCCCGCCGTGCGCATTCGATCGCCGCTCAGGGTGGCATCAACGCCGCCAAGAACTATAAGAACGACGGCGACAGTGTGAAGCGGCTGTTCTACGACACGGTCAAGGGTGGCGACTTCCGCGCCCGCGAGTCGAATGTGCATCGTCTGGCCGAAGTCAGCGTCAGCATCATCGACCAGTGCGTGGCCCAGGGCGTCCCGTTCGCCCGTGAATACGGCGGCCTCCTCGACAACCGTTCCTTCGGTGGTTCGCAGGTCAGCCGCACGTTCTACGCCCGTGGCCAGACCGGCCAGCAACTCCTGCTCGGTGCGTATCAGGCCCTCATGCAGCAGGTGTCTCTCGGCCGAGTGGAACTGCACACCAAGACCGAACTCCTCGATGTCGTCACCAAGGACGGCGTTGCTGCTGGCATCGTCACTCGTGATCTCATCACCGGCGACATCCAGAGCTGGGCGGGTCACGCCACGCTGCTGTGTACCGGCGGTTACGGCAATGCCTTCTACCTCTCCACCAACGCCATGAACTCCAATGTCACGGCCGCATGGCGAGCGCACAAGAAGGGTGCGCTGTTCGCGAACCCGTGTTACACGCAGATCCACCCCACCTGCATCCCTGCCAGCGATGAGTTCCAGTCGAAGCTCACGCTTATGTCCGAGTCGCTGCGCAATGACGGGCGTATTTGGGTCCCAAAGCAGTTCGACGACAACCGTGCACCGGAAAACATTCCGGAAGACGATCGCGACTACTTCCTCGAGCGTAAGTACCCGTCATTTGGCAACCTCGCTCCGCGTGACATCGCCTCACGAAGCGCCAAGCAGGTCGTGGACGAAGGTCGCGGTGTTGGCCCAATCAAGAACGGCGTCTACCTCGACTTCGCTGAATCAATCGGCCGTCTGGGCGAGAACGTGGTGTTCGAGCGTTACGGCAACTTGTTCGACATGTACGAGCGCATCACCGACGAGAACCCGATGAAAATGCCGATGCGCATCTACCCGGCCTCGCATTACACAATGGGTGGCTTGTGGGTTGACTACAACCTCATGACCAATATCCCTGGCCTGTACGCCCTCGGCGAAGCGAACTTCTCCGATCACGGTGCGAACCGTCTGGGTGCTTCGGCGCTCATGCAGGGTCTGGCCGACGGCTACTTCGTCGCTCCCAACACCATCGGTGATTACCTCGCTGGCCTCTTGGGGCAGGCTCCGCTGTCCACCGACGACCCCGCCTTCACTACCTCGGTGACCGAGGTACAAGACGACATGCGTCGTTGGATTTCCGTCGGTGGCACCAAGTCGCCGGAGTACTACCACCGTGAACTCGGCAAGTTGGTCTGGGACTACTGCGGCATGGCCCGTGACAAGAACGGCCTTGAGAAGGCACTCAGCGAGATCCCCGCATTGCGCGAAGAGTTCGAGAAGAACGTTCGAGTGTTGGGCGATCCCGATGGCGTCAACCAGTCACTCGAAAAGGTCGGCCGCGTCGCTGACTTCTTCGAACTCGGCGAACTGATGTGCCGTGATGCCCTCATGCGTGAAGAGTCCTGCGGCGGCCACTTCCGTGTTGAGCATCAGACCGAAGATGGCGAAGCCAAGCGTGACGATGAGAACTTCTCATTCGTTGGTGCGTGGGAATGGGAAGGTACGGGCTCAACCCCCACCCTTCACAAAGAGCCTCTTGTGTTCGAAACCGTCAAGCCCGTCGTGCGCAGCTACAAGTAATCAGGAGCCATTGTGAACCTCACACTCAAGGTCTGGCGCCAGGACGGTCCTACCGATCCCGGCCATTTCGAGACCTACCAAGCAACCGACGTGAAGGACGAAATGTCCTTCCTCGAAATGCTCGACGTTGTCAACGAGAACCTCATCGCCGATGGCCATGAGCCCGTCACGTTCGACAGCGACTGCCGTGAAGGCATCTGTGGCACTTGTGGCCTCATGATCAACGGTCAGGCTCATGGTCCCCAAAAGGGCACTGCGACCTGTCAGCTGCACATGCGCAAGTTCCACGATGGCGAAACGGTAACCATCGAGCCGTGGCGAGCAGCAGCGTTCCCGATCCTCAAAGACCTCATGGTCGATCGCAGCGCATTCGACGCCATCATTGAGTCTGGCGGTTTCATCACCTCCGACACCGGTGGCCCCCGCGATGCCAACGAGATCCTCATCCCGAAGACTGCTGCCGACTCCGCCATGGATGCGGCTGCATGCATCGGTTGTGGCGCTTGTGTGGCAGCGTGTCCGAACGGCGCAGCCCAGTTGTTCACGTCAGCCAAGCTGGCCCATCTCAACCTGCTTCCTCAGGGCCAGACCGAACGCTGGAAGCGCACAGAAGACATGGTCGAAACCATGGAGATGTTCTTCGGTTCCTGCACGAACTATGGCGAATGCCAGGAAGCGTGCCCGAAGGAAATCCCGATCGACTTCATCGCACTCATGAACCGTGATTACCTGAAGGCGAAGTTCAAGAACCGCAAGCTGCAAGGCCAGCGCTGATCCTTTTCTGATTCGCAAACCTGCAGCATTCTCGCCCGGCGCCGAACCACTTCCTTATGGGAGTAGGCGGCGCCGGTCGTCGTTTTCCGCTGTTATTCGGCGAAGTGCTTGCCCTTAGGCGTGCGCCTATGTCGGATGAATTCGATCACGACGGGAAGCAGCGAGACGAACACAATCACGAGAACGGCGATTTCGATGTTGTCGCCGATCGCCGGGAAGGCTCGACCGAGGGTGTACCCAAGAAGCGTGAGACCCGCACCCCACAAGATTCCACCGATGACGTTGAACTTTACGAACGTTCGGTAGTGCATATTCGAAACACCCGCCACAATTGGCGTGAAGGTTCGAACAATCGGAACAAACCGGGCCAATACGATCGACTTCGACCCGTGCTTCGCGAAGAATTTTTCGGCACTCTCGACGTAGGAGGGCTTAAACAGGCGTGACTCAGGTCGCTTGAAGAGAGACGGCCCAACCTTGTTGCCGAATGCGTATCCCACCTGATCGCCAGCGATTGCCGCGATGACAACGCCAAGGACAACGATCCAGATGTGGCCACTGGCTAACTGGAATTTGTCCTCGCCCTCTCGGAGAACCAGTCCGTAGGTGGCGAGACCAGCGGTGAACAGGAGTGAGTCTCCCGGAAGAAAGAAGCCAATAAGGATTCCCGACTCGGCGAAGATCACGATGAACAGCCCGATAAGGCCGATCGACTCGAGAAGCTTCTGGGGGTCGAGTCCGACGGCGAAGATGGCACTGGTCATGGCGGAGAACATGGCGAGAACCCTAGTGGTGGCTCCACAGGCGACCGTGGCACGAGAGTGGGAAATCCGCAGGGGGCGTCAGTACCCGTCGGCGGGATTGACGACCGACAACAACGGTTCATCGTTCAGATACAAACGCAGATTGTCGATGAATGTGGCGTACATGGCCTGAAATGCCCCCGACCAGTTCCACGAAACGTGCGGACTGAGCCGCACCGCCGGATGCGAATACATCCAATGCCCACCCGGTAGAGGTTCAGGTTCGGTGGCGTCAATATCGGCACAGGCGACGATGCCGCTGTCGAGCGCCCGGAGCAGCGCGTCGTCGTCGATAATCGGACCGCGAGCCACATTGATCAGTTGCACGCCAGGTTTCATAGCGGCGAAGAGTTCGTCGTTGAACAAGCCGCGGGTGGCATCGGTGAGCGGTGCAACAAGCACGACATGACCGGCATCGGCCACCAGTTCGGTGACAGAACGAACCATGCGGACGCCGTCGATTGGACTCGGCGTGTCGCTATTACGCATTGCGGTGATATTCATCCCAAACGGGAGCGCTCGCTGAGCGATTGCCGTTCCGATTCCGCCTAAACCCAGAATGGCAAGGTTCGCATTGTCGAGCGTTGCAAACGACGGAGAAGGGATGTTCCACTGCTTGGGTTGCTCAGTGACAAACGAGCCAGGCATACGCTTTACGAACGACAGCATGCAGGCCATGACCCATTCGGAAATAGGAACAGCACTGAGACCACGTGAATTGGTGAGGATCAGTTCGTCGCCAATGAGGTGGAGCGGAAACTTGTCGATGCCGGTGCCAATGAGATGCACCCACTTCACGCCACGACTGAGTGCTTCTTCGAGCGTCGGAACGCTTGTGGGCGTGGTGATGAGCACATCGCCGACAACATCGGGGTCGATCTCGCCATCCATCGGAATGGCAATGACCTCGACCCGGGAAGCGAGGTCGTCGGGAATGTGGATCGTGTCGAGTCGACCCACATGGCTAAGCACTCGAAGCACGGTCAATCGCCCTCTCTC
>JBAXGZ010000072.1:0-12188 GCA_037139155.1 Actinomycetes bacterium
TGTGCTCCGATTGCGTCCGACGCGCCGATGGGGATCAGTGGGAGGTTAGGGTCGCACTGTGTTCCTTGATCTCGGCACCACTCGTTTCGACATCACCTATCGAGCGCTCGTGATGGGGATCCTCAATCGAACGCCCGACTCGTTCTACGACCAAGGGGCGTATTTCGAATTTGAGGATTTCTTGCGTAAGGCCGAGCAACTCGTCACCGACGGCGCCGACTTTCTTGATGTCGGCGGAGTCAAGGCTGGTCCTGGCGATGAGGTCTCAGAGCAGGAGGAACTCGACCGTGTCGTGCCGGCAATCGAAGCCCTTCGAACACGATTCGATCTGCCTTTATCGGTAGACACCTGGCGAGCGTCGGTAGCGAAGGCCTGTTTCGACGCTGGGGCCTGTATCGGGAACGACATCAGCGGCTTTGCCGACCCCGACTACCTCGATGTGTGCGCCTCCGCCGAAGCATCAGTGGTCGCCACGCATATTCGTCTCGCTCCGCGCGTCCCAGATCCTGACCCTCAGTACGACGACGTCGTGCTGTCGGTGTGCGAGTTCCTTGCTGACCGCGCCGCCCGTGCTCGAGCCGCCGGGATTCCGCGCGAACGGATCATGGTTGATGCGGGTCTCGATCTTGGTAAGTCTGAACTCCAGTCGAAAATCCTCCTTCGATCCTCTGACGCGCTTACCTCTCTCGGCTATCCAGTGTTCCTTTCCGCGTCGAATAAGCGCTTCCTCTGGACGCTTCTTGATGTGGAGCGGGGTTCAGCCGGTGACGGAACTATGGCCGCACATTCCTTGGGCATTGCGCTCGGTTGCCGCATCTTGCGCTCTCATGATGTGAAGAACGGTCGTCGAGTCGCCGATGCAATGGCCGCCATTCTCGAATCAGCATGAACGTCAATCTCTCTGCTCCGGTCTTCTTGGTGAAGGGTAACGATGAGGTCATCCTCGGCGATGAAGTGTCTTCGCTCATTTCGCAGTTGGTTGGTGATGGCGATCGAACGCTGGTGCTTGCGGAATTGTCAATCAACGACCACGGGCTTGAAGATGGCGGCTACACCATCGGTCCTGTTGTCGATGCATCTCAGACGTTCCCTTTCCTGAGCGATCGACGCGTTGTCCTCGTTCGAAATGCGGCAGTGTTCTCAACCAAGGAAGCCTGCGCACCGCTTGTGCAGTACTTGTCCGATCCTCTCGAGACGACCTCGCTCGTTCTCGTCTGGGAGAAAGATCCGCGACCAAACCGACAGGCGAAGACACCTGCAGTGCCGAAGTCTCTCTCTGATGCCGTCACGAGCGCTGGTGGCGTGGTCGTCGATACGTCGCCGGGTTCAGGAAAGGCCCAAGGTGGCTGGCTCGACGAACGACTTTCGGGTTCTACCCTCAAGTTTGATCCCGCCGCCCGGCGCGAACTTGTAGACCATCTCGGCAGTTACGTTGGGCGTCTTCCCGCGTTGCTTGAGATGCTCGAGTCAGTGTTCGGCGCGGGGACAAAGGTTTCCGCCCCCGATATCGCTCCGTACCTAGGAGTGTCTGGTGATGTTGCCCCATGGGATCTCACCGACGCGATCGACGGCGGTGACCTGAGTGGCTCTCTTGACGTGCTTCAGCGGATGATTGTCGGAGGGGGACGTCACCCACTGCAGATTCTGGCCACGCTCTCGAATCATTACCTGCGGATGGTCCGACTTGATGACCCCGATATTCGGGGCGACAAGCAGGCTGCGGACGTTCTTGGCATGAAAGGCAGCACCTTCCCCGCGAAGAAGGCCCTCGATGGAGCTCGGCGCCTCGGTAGTGATCGTCTCGCTGACATCACGGCTCTGTTAGCCCAAGCTGACCTCGATCTTCATGGGACGAAGGCCTGGCCACCGGAACTGGTGATTGAGGTTCTCGTAGCCCGACTCGCCGGACGAAATCGATCGTCAACTGGATCGGCTCGAGGTGCTCGTCGCTAGGTAGTGGTGATGTCGTCGTTGCCATGACGGGCCGGTTGCATTGGTCCGTCGCAAAAACGAAAGGGACCGGAGCCAGAGCCCCGGTCCAAGTCGAAGATGAGCACCGGTTGGTGCAACAACTTGAGAATCTATTTAGTGGCGGCGTTAATGCGAGCCATCAGGCGGCTCTTGCGGCGGGCAGCCTGGTTCTTGTGAATGACGCCCTTTGCCGCAGCGGTATCGATGCGCTTGATGGCGAGACGAGCCTGCTCGGCAACGTCGGCGCTTCCTTCTTCGGCAGCCGAGAGAGCACGCTTGGTGCGAGTCTTGAGTTCGGAACGCACCGCCTTGTTGCGAAGGCGAGCTTTTTCGCTCTGACGATTGCGCTTGATTTGGCTCTTAATGTTGGCCACTGGGGTCCTCTGCGGTTGAAGAAACGGTGTGGAGCGGGGGGAGAGGTCGAGGTGGAACAACCAACCCCGTACACGAACCGGAAAGCATAGCGGGCAAGGGGCCCCGAGTCACAAGGGGCGGGGATTGGCCTGCTGCCGTCTAGGCTCTTTAGGCCCCTCGCCCTAAGGACGAACGCCTTCGTGGCCCCCCTCGACCGCATACGAAACCTCTGCATCATTGCCCACATCGATCACGGGAAGTCCACTCTGGCGGACCGTTTGCTCGAGTTGTGTGGCGCCGTCGATCCCCGCGAGATGAGGGCTCAGTACCTCGATTCGATGGATATCGAACGAGAGCGAGGGATCACGATCAAATTGCAAAGCGTTCGGCTCGATTATCGAGACCACCTCGTGCATCTGATCGATACGCCGGGTCATGTCGATTTTGGGTACGAGGTCAGTCGGTCTCTGGCTGCGTGTGAGGGCGCGATTCTCCTTGTCGATGCGGCGCAGGGGATCGAGGCCCAGACATTGGCCAACTGCTACCTGGCACTTGAGAACGATCTTGAGATTGTTGCGGCATTGAACAAGATCGATCTTCCGGCCGCTGATCCTGATCGGTACGCAGCCGAAATCGAAAAGGTTCTCGGTATTCCCGCCGACGAGATTCTTCGAGTCAGCGCAAAGACCGGCGAAGGAGTTGCCGCGCTTCTTGACGCAGTGATCGAACGCGTTCCTCCTCCGGTAGGCGACCCCGATGCTCCGTTGCAGGGACTCATTTTCGATTCCCACTTTGATCAATACCGAGGAGTGATCTCATCGGTTCGGATCATGAACGGCACCTTGACGACGGGCGCTCGCCTCAAGTTCGTACAGGCCGGTGCGGTGTACAACGCCGAAGAGGTGGGTGTGCGTCGACCTGATCCAACGCCGGTTGCGTCACTTGGTGCCGGTGAGGTTGGCTACCTGATTGCCGGAATTAAGGATGTTGGTGAAGCGCGTTCTGGCGAGACAGTGACCAATTTGTCTCAGCCCGCGCCAGCCCTAGAGGGCTATGACGAGCCGCGTCCGATGGTGTTTTGCGGTCTGTACCCCGTCGACGGAGACGATTTCACGACGCTGCGTGAAGCATTGGAGAAACTTCGCCTCAACGATTCGAGTTACACCTACGCCCCTGAAAGTTCGGGTGCTCTCGGTTTTGGTTTCCGATGCGGGTTCCTCGGTCTTTTGCATATGGAAATCATTCGCGAGCGACTTGAGCGTGAGTTCAATCTCTCGCTGATCGCCACTGCGCCGTCGGTGCAGTACATCGTGCACCTGACCAACGGCGACACCCTCACTATCGATAACCCGAGCGAACTCCCCCCAGCAGTCGAGGTCGACCACATTGAAGAGCCCTTCCTGCGGGCGACGATCCTCACCCCAACCGATTACACCGGCACGCTCATGGAGCTTTGCCAAGGCCGTCGCGGCGAGATGATCAAACTCGAGTACCTCTCGCCTGAGCGCATGGAACTCGTGTACGAATTGCCTCTCGCCGAGGTCGTTACTGATTTCTTCGATCAGATGAAAAGCCGGACACAGGGCTACGCCAGTCTCGATTACGAGCCTGCTGGCTATCGGGTCTCGAGTCTCGTGAAGGTCGACATTCTTTTGAATGCCGTAGCCGTCGATGCATTCAGCATGATCGTGCACAAGGACAAGTCCTATAGCTACGGATTACGGATGACGGAGAAGTTGAAGGAACTAATTCCTCGGCAGTTATTCGACGTCCCGATCCAGGCTGCTATCGGCGGACGGATCATTGCCCGCGAAACGGTGAAAGCTAAGCGGAAAGACGTTTTGGCCAAGTGCTACGGCGGCGACATCAGTCGAAAGCGCAAACTGCTCGAGAAGCAGAAGGAAGGCAAGAAGCGCATGAAGAACATTGGACGTGTGGAGGTGCCCCAAGAGGCATTTGTCTCCGCACTCCGTCTCGACGATTGACGATTTTGGTGCTGGCACTCGTGCCCTTCGACTGCTTGTCTCGGCAAGTGCCGGGTAGCATGGCAGCCACGTACGCCGGAATTTCGACGTTCTGACTTCTGAGGTCCTCATGCTCGACGAACGCAAGGCCACGATCCTCCGGGCGGTGGTCACCGAATACATCGAGACCGCGCAACCGGTCGGGTCAGGCCACGTTGCGTCCTCTACTCAGGTGAATGTTTCTTCTGCCACGGTACGTAACGACATGGCAGCGCTCGAGGCCGAGGGGTATCTCGCCCAACCGCACACGAGTGCCGGCCGCATACCGACAGAAAAGGGCTATCGCTTTTTCGTCGATCAGCTTGGCGGCCCGGGCAAGCTCGGTGCGTCCGAGTCCCAGCAGGTGCGGTCATTCTTCAGTCACACTCATGGTGAGATGGAGCAGATGCTCGCCGACACGAGTCGACTGCTCTCCTCTCTTACCAGGTACGCCGCTGTAGTGGTTGGTCCACAACATGAGGTAGCAACCATCAAGTCCGTGCAACTGGTGTCGCTCTCACCAAGGATTGTGCTGGCAGTCCTAGTGCTTTCGAGCGGCGCGATCGAGAAGCACAGCGTTGAACTTTCCACCGATACCGAGGAACTCGTGGTTAACGCCGCCGCTGTTCGCTTGGCATCAGTCATTGTCGGTCAAACGCTCGCTGCGGTGGCAACAATTGACCCCGAAATCTCGCTCACTGGCGAAGCAAGCGACGTCGCTACTGTGCTGCGTGCAGCGTTTGTCTCTCTCCGCGGCGACCATCGACACGATGATCAGGTCTTCATCGGTGGAACCTCCGACATGGTGTCGTCCTTCGATGCGGTGCGAACCGTGAGCGAAATTCTCCGAATCCTTGAACAGCAACTCGTCGTCGTCAGTCTTCTTGAAGACGTGCTCGATCGAGGACTTTCTGTAGCGATCGGACGCGAGACAGGGAACGAAGCCCTCGCTGATTGTTCGATTGTCGTCGCCCCGTACATGGTCGACGGTGAAACCGCCGGTTCGATCGGCGTGCTCGGGCCAACTCGTATGCACTATGACCAAGCGCTGTCGGCGGTGGCAGTTGTTGCGACTCGTCTGGGCCACAGCTTGAGTGAGGGCTGACGACATGGCCGATTATTACGATCTCCTTGGTGTGAGTCGGGGAGCGACAGCGGACGAACTGAAGCGGGCCTATCGCCAACGCGCTCGCGAACTGCACCCCGACGCGAATCCGGGCGATCCAGCCACCGAGGCAAAGTTTAAAGAAGTCGCTCTGGCTTACGAGACCCTCTCCGATCCCCAGAAGCGTCAGCAGTACGACAGGTTCGGCGAGGCCGGGATGCAGGGTGGCTCTCCCTTCGGCGGGGGTGGCCTCGGTGACATCTTCGACATGTTCTTCAACGGAGCCTCCCCATTCGGTGGTGGTGGCACAAGCGGCCCACCTCGCGGTGCCGATGTCGAAGCGATTCTCGATCTTGAGTTCGCTGATGCGGTGTTCGGATGTGAGGCTCCGGTCTCGGTCCGAACCGCAGTTGCTTGTGAGGACTGCGATGGCAGCGGTGCCGATGCGGGCAGTGGTCCGTTGACCTGTTCTGAGTGTGGAGGCGCCGGGCAGGTTCATCGGGTTCGCCAGTCGATCCTCGGGCAGATGGTGACTGCTGGGCCCTGTGGCCGATGTAACGGATTTGGGACGGTCATTGAACATCCGTGTCAGACGTGTGGGGGCGAAGGTCGCCGTCTCGATACGTGCACGTACACGGTCGATATTCCCGCCGGAGTCGATACGGGCTCGACGTTGCGTCTCTCTGGTCGCGGTGCGGTTGGTCCTCGAAATGGTTCAAGTGGCGATCTCTTCGTGCACCTCCGTGTTGCTCCCGATGATCGGTTCATCCGGCGCGACGATGATCTCATCCACGAGATGTCGATTGCGTTTACGCAAGCAGTGCTCGGCGCTCAGATCGTGCTGGAAACACTCGATGGCGACGAAGTGGTTCCAGTTGAAGCGGGGACAACTTCAGGCGACACCATCAGATTCCGGGGCAAGGGCGTTCCCCATCTCCAGGGCCGGGGTCGCGGTGACCTTTTGGTCCGTCTCGTTATCGAGACACCCACCGAACTTAACGACGAGCAACGTGTGCTCATCGAGAAACTCGCCTCCCTTCGTGGAGAGGAGATCGATCCGCCTGCGCAAGGGCTTCTTTCGAAACTCCGCGGAGCATTTAAGTAGTCCTATGGCCACCGAAGAGATCGATCTCCCGGATCGGCCCGGTGGAGCAGCCCCGCATGTCATTGTGACTTCCGTGGAGAATCCGCTTCTCGACGATGAAGACCGACATCATCTAGCCAATGTGCGCAGGCTTCGTGACGGTGATCTTGTCAGCGTCACTGATGGCTGCGGATCATGGCGTTGGTGTCGGTTTCGTGATTCGGCACTAGCGACGGCGGGTGTCATCCACTTCGAACCTCAGCAGACGCCGTTGTTGACGGTTGGATTCGCGTTGGTGAAGGGGAGCAAACCGGAACTCGTTGTGCAGAAACTCACTGAACTCGGGATCGATGTGATCGTGCCTTTTGTTGCCGAACGGTCGGTGGTCCGATGGGACGACGCCAAGATCGAGCGTCAGTCTGAGCGCCTCACCAAAGTTTCTCGAGAGGCATCGATGCAATCGCGCCGTCTATGGCTGCCGATCGTTGAGCGTGTGGCCACATTCGCCGAACTCGTCAGCCGTGAGGGCGTTGTACGAGCAGAGCGCGATGGTGAGTTGCTTCAGGCCAAGCATGCCACGGTTCTGATCGGCCCAGAAGGAGGCTGGTCGGAGACCGAAGCCGGCTCCTCGCCGATCGTGGGTCTGGGGGCAACGGTTTTGCGAGCTGAGACCGCAGCAATAGCGGCCGGAACGTTGATGGTTTCGCTTCGTGACCGGTCGACGACATGATCGACACCTTCGGCGTCTACATCCACATACCGTTCTGCTCGCGACGCTGCGACTACTGCGCGTTTGCAACATGGACCGATCGGGGACACCTCGAGACGACCTATCTCGAGTCGGTCTCCCTTGAGATCGAGAGGGCTATCTCTACTGGCACTCTTCGCTCTGCGACGTCGATTTTTATTGGTGGGGGGACGCCCTCGCTCGTTGACCCTGAACGATTGGCCAAGGTCATCTCGTTGGTCCCGGTCGTGCCGGGAGCCGAGGTCACCGTCGAGTGCAATCCCGAGTCGGTTAGCGCTCAGCACTTTGCAGCATTCGTTAATGCCGGCGTGAACCGGATTTCCTTTGGGGTGCAGTCGATGTCGGAATCGGTGCTGGTATCGCTGGGGCGTGACCATCGTCCCGACACGGTTGAGCGTGCTGTCGGCCTCGCACGCCAAGGTGGGATCAGTCGCCTCAACCTCGACCTCATCTACGGCGGTGCCGGCGAGACCATCGAGGACTGGCGCCACACCATTGAGCGGATCATCGAACTCGGCCCTGACCATGTAAGCGCTTATGCGCTCACTGTCGAAGCGGGTACTCCGTTAGCTGAGGACCCCGCCCGTCATCCCAACGATGATGATCAGGCCGATAAATACCTCCTTGCTGATGCGCTTCTCGGAGAAGCGGGATTCGCGAACTACGAAATTTCGAACTGGGCCAAGCCTGGGCAGGAATGCGACCACAACCTGTTGTATTGGCGTCAGGGCGATTACCTCGGATTCGGTTGTGCGGCGCACTCGCATTCCTCGGGGCGTCGATGGTGGAACGTACGCACCCCCGAGCGCTACATCGAACTCGTTCGGGCGGGAGCATCGGTCGAGGCCTCGAGCGAGGAACTCGACCCGGAACGTCAGCGCATCGAGGGTCTCCAACTGTCACTGCGAACCCGTGAAGGAGTCCCCGCAGATGCGTTGTCTGCGGAAGATCGAGAGACGCTCGAACCTCTGCTCAAGCTCGACGGAGAAATGCTCGTGTTGAACGCAGAGGGGCGATTGCTCGCCAATGAAGTCGCGATACGACTGCGATGATCCATGGCTGATCCCACCTACTACGAGATTCTCGGCGTGTCTCGTTCTGCTGATCGCGAAACCATTCGCAAGGCCTACATCGCGATAGCGAGGGACTCGCACCCCGATCGTCAGGTGTCGGCCGCACAGAGCGGCGGAACCGGGGCGCGGATACGGGCTGCGAATGCGGCGTGGAATGTTCTGCGCGATCCCGTCAAACGATTTGACTACGACCGATCACTTCCGGACCCAGTTCGGCCCATGGCGCCACCAACGACGCAGCCAAGGCTTGATGACCATCGACCCCCACCACCATCGGGAATCCTTGTCTCGGCGCAGACGGCTCCGTTGTGGAAATGGGTCCCTGTTGTCGTTGCGGTACTCATCGGCGCAGCACTCTTTATTGGAAGCGCGTACGCAACATCGCAGGACTCGTCGAGCTCGACGCCATCAACGATCGCCACCACCCAATCGTTCCAAAAAGGTGACTGCGTCGTCGTTACCCCGAGTGCTTCGGGAAAGATCGCGTATCCGGTCACGTGCGACAAGGCGGCAACCGGTGTGATCGACTCCGTCGTTAACACCCTCCGACCATGCCCGCCCCAAACCGTTGAGTACCAGCTTTACGATGGCAAGACGACCCTTTGTGTCGTTCCCCGGCAGTGACCGGCGACTTCCTGGCACTAGGAGTGAATGGGAGTCGCGCTCGATGACGTCGGCGGTGGTGGTTGCCCCGCGAGCGTGACATCATCGGCGAAACGAAAGTGGGGGACACCATGACCTATGAGCGAATCATTCTCGACGAACCAGCACCGTTGGTACGTCGGATCACATTGAACAATCCGGACAAGCGCAATCCCTTGGGTGCGACGATGCGTCGGGAAATCATGCACGCGCTTCGGGCCCATGATGTCGATGACAATGTACGAGTAACGATCATTCGAGGAGCAGGGAAATGTTTCTCCGCTGGCTACGACCTCGCTGGTAGTCCTGTCGACGGAGAGCCACCCGCGTATCAGTCGGCTCATGGTCTTGGCAGTTATCCGCGTGAAGTCACCGAGACGTGGATGAGCATCTGGGACCTCGCCAAGCCTGTGATTGCGCAGATTCATTCCTACTGTCTTGCCGGCGGGACGGAACTCGCCACCGGTTGCGACTTGGTCTATGTCGCCGACGACGCTCGTATCGGTTATCCCGCCGTCCGGTTTGGCACACCCGATATGCAGTGGCACGCGTGGTTGCTTGGTCCAAAGCTCGGAATGGAACTCATGCTCACCGGGGACTGGATCTCAGGTGTAGAAGCTGCGCAATCGGGTTTTGCGACTCGTTCGTATCCCGCCGATGATCTTGAAGGTGAGGTACTCGAAAAAGCGAAGAGAATCGCGATGATCCCCACCGATATCGCGCAAATTAATAAGCGCACGGTGCACCGTGGCATGGCGGTCATGGGTTTTCCGACCGCGATCCGTCAAGGCACCGAATTATGTGCGTTGACCATGGGGACCGAGACGTTCCAAGCCTTCATCGCCGAAAAGGACTCCGAGGGAGGCCTGACGGGCGCACTTTCAAAGCGCGACGCAAAGTTCGGTGATTACCGAACTTCCGAGAGCTAACTGTTCAAGCGGTTGTCGTTCGGGCATTGGCTCGCGGCCGGAACTTGATCCGAACTGCAAGAAGAACAAGAGCAGTCGCGATCAGCGTTGACGCCACGCGTGCCTTTATCGATCCATCAATCGGGTAACCGACAAGATGAAAGAGGAAGAAGACGAACACCGTGATGCCGATGACCGCTACGGCGTAGTTCGGTGCGAGGAAAGCCAGAACGACATAGGACGCCAATGCGATAAGAACTAATGATTCGGCACTCCCCGCAGGTGTCAGACCTATGAGGAGACCCGAAACGGCTACTCCCAAAAGTGTTCCTGCAACGCGAAGTGTGACCTTTTCGACGGTTCCGTCGCGGTCTGGCCGGGAGATCCAGGCAACAGTCATTGGAATCCAATAGGAATGCGGAAATTTCAGAACTTCTTCGAGAATCGTTGCCACGACGATCACGCCTGCGAGCCGAATGGCGTGCAGTACAAATAGATCGGTCCAATGGAAATGGATCTTGGAACGGCTCCAAATCGATTCACTGGGCATTTCGCCCTCGGCAGTCGGGACTGACTTGAGAGCTGCGCGTACAACGAATTCTGCGAGGACTGAGACGATCATGAGGCATGCTCCGAGGAGCATGAGAAGCGTGTTTGTCTTGACATCGAGCAGTTCGATGGGGGAACCCGAGAAGATCGTGAACACCACGAGGCCAAGCACCCCTGCGGTCATCGCAGGGAGACCGGTTACTCCAGCAAGCCCACAGACCAAACCGACAAGGCCGCCTATCGCAACGTGCAAGATCTGATTGTCCGAAACGAGGCAGCCGACGCATGTCCCTGCGGTGATGGCGATAGTTGCTCCACACATTGAAGTGAGACGGCGTCTGAGCGAGTTCCCCTTGTCGGCAATGGCGGCAAAGAGCATCCCGATTCCGATCGGGAGGAGAGCCCGTACATCGGCCAACTTGTAGACCAGACTGAGAACCGCAAGAACGACAAGAGCAGATCGGATCGGTCGAAGATGCTCGAAAATCGAAAAATCCGTCGCTGCCGCACTTCGGAATGTCTTACGCACGAGAGCCACCTGGCGATGGTAGCGGCGCTGTCTTTGGGACATTCCACCGTCAGTTCGATCGCTTGAATTGGTACTCGTTCCCACCTCGCAATGCATCGTCAGCGACGTAGGGGCTGTCAGCGAGGAAATGCGACGACGTTCGGAGACCGCACGTGCTCCGGGCGGTCGACTGATTGCCATGAGTCATTTGCGTCAAGCTGCTCGAACCTGTAGCCGTGTTCTGCGAGAAAGTCCCACGCAGAAAACGGATCATGTCCACTTCTTTGCGCGGCCTGCGGCTGGAGTTCGAACAGCACAACGGTGTGTCCCGAAGCGAGAATTCTTTCGGCACCTCGAAGAACGGGAAGCTCGAAGCCTTCGACGTCAATCTTGATGAAATCGACCCGACCATCAATGGCGCCGTCAAGGGTCGTGACGTGAACTGTCTCTACCGCAGTCGTTTCTAAAGCGAAATCACCCATCGATGCGCGGCTGGGATCGGAGTGCATGAAAAGTTCAAGTTCCGCTTCGGCCTCACCGAGAGCGACCGGGTGTGTCGTGACGTTCTTCAGGTTGTTTAGTTTGATGTTGCTCTGAAGTACTTGGAGGGCGTGGCGGGCGGGTTCGAACGCGTGCACGGTGGTTCCGAGTGATGCCATGGCAACGGTCCAGGCCCCGTAATGGGCACCGGCATCTACGGCGATCGAATCGGCCGACAGCCAGCGACGGAGATGCGGCATTTCGGGCTCGTACGCGTCGCGCAGGGTGTAGGCCATCTTGGACATTCCCCTCCATTCCGGGGGACACAAGAACTTGGCGCCGAAACGGGGAAACGAGACGACACGTGGCCGATGGAGAGCCGAGAGGATCCTCCATTCAGCTAGCCGCCGAGCAAACCGCAATGGGTGAGCGTTGACTTCGGGATGCTCCGTCTTCAACGTCCGCAGGTAGTGGACCCTGCTTCGGAGCGACAACAGCATTGTCCTTGACTACCACAACTGAAGACGCCAAAACGCTGCGGTCGAGACCGACCAGATCAGTTCAGTCGGCGCAAATAGTGTTGGGTGGTTGGGTAGTGGTGTTGGCGGGAGCAACTCAAGCCGGTTGCCGATGGTTCGGGTTTGGGAAGTGATGTCCACTACGGGTTGGTGAATGCCTCCGGATGTTGAGGGACTGTGGTACGACAAGGGAATGGAATGGACATCGTTCACATGACCGGTCGGCCGAAAGGCGCTGCCGGGCC
>JBAXGZ010000073.1:0-12069 GCA_037139155.1 Actinomycetes bacterium
GCGAACCGGATCGGGAGCACCCACTGCGAGCGGGCGGAAGAAGTCCTTGGGATTTCGCATCCCCTGAAACTATCGGTCTGCGGGACCAGACAGAGCCGTTGGCTGAGCAGATTCCTTCACTGTGAAACCGCTTCGGCCGTGGAGCCGGAACGACTCGATCAATCCAAGGATTCGGCGAACGGCCTCGTCGGCACTCACCCCGGCGGGATGGATGTTGGAAACGAGATTGCGCTGTGCATCGGTATCACCGATCCGAGGACGATGGCCGAGGTACGCCGAAAGGCTCTCGGCGGTCGCAAGACCCGGACGCTCGCCGATGAGCAAGACCACGTTCTCGGCACCGAGAGCGACACCGATGTCGTTGAGTACCCCTACTCGGCAGTGACGAACGAGGAATGGGCGACCAACAGACCAGCCACGAGCCGTTGCGTGATCGATCAACGGTCCGAGCAACGCCGGCACCTGAGACTTCACGGCCAGAGGCGAGAGGCCATCACCGACAACGATCTGGACATCGACCCCCGATGGGCAGTTCTCCTGCAACGTCGCGATTGTGCCCGCCGACAATCGGCGCCCTCTGTCGGGACGCGCCAAATACTCCTCATGAGTCGCCGCCTCGGTCGAGATTTCGAACAGCGCAAATTGTTCGACGAGCGCGGCCATTGGCGGTTCATCAAGACAAAGCGCCGCCCCGAGCGCATCTTTCGCGAACGCGTGATCGGCGCGCAATTGCAACTGCGTCGATGTTCGGTACGCGGTCCCCGCTCTCCCCAAGAGCAACCGAGCCGGAGTGACGTTTCCGATTTGCCCACCAGCGTCAACCGCTCCTCGGAGCGTTTCCGGGAGTTCGATGCTCATCGCCCCAACTCCTTGAGTGAATCGGTGAATGCAAGGAGTGACTCTGGACCGTTTGCCGACGTTGCCGATAGGCGACCATCAACAAAGATCCCGACGCGCTCAAGCCACTCAGCGAATTCCGGGGCTGGTCGGGCGCTCACGAGTTCACGGACTCCGGCGGCATCGTGATAACTGGTTGATTGGTAGTTCAACATCACGTCGTCCGAACCAGGAACCCCCATAATGAAATTGCAGCCCGCAGTGGCGAGCAACACCAGGAGTTGATCAGTTGTGTCCTGATCGGCTTCGACATGGTTCGTGTAACAGACATCGATTCCCATCGGCAGCCCAAGCATCTTGCCCATGAAGTGATCTTCCAACCCGGCTCGGGTGATCTCACGGGCATCGGCGAGGTATTCGGGGCCGATGAAACCTACGACGGAGTTCACAAGGAATGGGTCGAAGGCTCGAGCCACTCCGTAGGCACGAGCTTCACAGGTGAGTTGATCAACACCACCGTGGCCATCGACAGAAAGCGCCGTTCCCTGTCCGGTCTCGAAATACATGACGTTTTCCCCGATGAAACCCTCGCGGTCACTGTGTGAGGCCAGAACTGCCTCTCGGCCTTCGCGCAAACCCCCGAGGGTCACACCGAATCCAGCGTTCGTTGCTTGTGTCCCGCCGATGCTCTGAAAAAGCAGATCAACAGGTGCTCCGCGTTCCAGAGCTTCGAGTTGTGTTGTGTAGTGCGCAAGTACACACGACTGCGTCGGCGCGCTAACCACATCGATCAACTCATTCAGCGCGCGTTCTAGGGCGATCACGTTTTCGATTGAATCGCCTGCCGGATTGATTCCGATGACAGCGTCACCGCATCCAAACAAGAGACCATCGAGTGCCGACAGAACGATTCCAGCGATGTCATCAGTCGGATGATTGGGCTGGATACGAACACCCAAGACTCCGCGCTCCCCCATGGTGTTGCGGCAACGAGTGATGGTGCGCAGAGGTACCGCTGCAGTGATGAGGTCTCGAGCGCTCATGATGCGAGCAGTTGCGGCAACGATCTCGGGAGTCAGCGCGCCCGACAATCCCTGTGACCAGAGAACGGCGAACTCGGGCGTGAGGGCCAGTTCACGAAATTCTCCAATGGTGAGCGACCGGAGTTCGGTGAAGTGCTGATAATCGAGCGAATCGACGATAAGGGCGGTGATGTCGTCGTCGATCAACGGCTCGTCAAGGAAGGCCCCGAGTGCAACATCAGCCAACGCCATTTTCGCAGCGACGCGCTCGCGTTCGGAAGTTGCAGCGATACCCGCCAGTCGGTCACCAGCCTTCGGTTCGTTGGCTCGGGCCATGAGGTCACGAAGGTCAGGGAACGTGAACGTCTCTCCCCGAAGTGTTACTGACCGCTTCACACCTTCACCAGGTCGGCCGGAACCAACTGTTCGGAGAGCAGCCGGACAAAGCGTTCGGGATCGCCGCTAACCCAGTCGCGGCAGAGCGGAAGACCCTCCACGTAACACGAGATGTAGGCCCTCCACGTGGGTGACGTCAGGAACTCAACCGCTTTCGATGCTCTGGCATAGGGAAGCAGTCCCCATCGTTCGATGTACGCGACGACGTCATCGACTGGCACATGATCTTCGTGCAAAAGCCATGCGGCATTCGCACGTACCGCATCCATCGATTCACTTGCCACGCGCACCGACTGCGCGATTTCAGGATCAAAGTCGATGCCATGGCTTCGTAAATGTTCGGACACGAGAGCATCGGGACAATCACCGGCGATGATTTCAAGCGCAAGATCGGCGAGACCCTCGGCGATGAGGCACTGAGGGGTTCCCACGCAGAACATCGACTCTTCCTGCCAACCACGGGAACGCACGAGGCCAGATTCTTTCCTTGAATGTTCGGTGTGATGACCGGGATAGGCCTCGTGAGCAACGAGGTGGCCGATGCTGGTAGCCAGAACCGGCAGGTCAGTGTTGATGGCCACCCGACTCCGCAGATCGCCCTCGTAATAGTTGAAGCCCGACCACGGCTGACCAGTGGCAAGTTCCCACTCAACATGCTCACCCAAAGGCAATCCAAATCGCTGATCGGTTCGCTCCCGGAACTCCTCAGCGATTGATCGGAGTACCGCTTCAAGGCGATCAACCGGAATGGCTTGGGCTTCGCGCCACTCGATGATTCGTTCACGCACTGGTCCAGATCCGGGAAGCACTTCGTCGAGGCGGCGGTGTGCCGCAGCGAATCGATCCTCATCGCGAAAAGTGGGTCTCACCCCGTAGCACCACTCAACTTCATCGACATAGGCGATGTCGTCTCCTGCGATCTTTCGCGCCGAGGTGTGAATCCCGGTGACCTGTGCACGGAGCCATCGGCGGCGCTGCGGGTCAAGCAGGTCGTCGTCAACTCCGGCATCGAGGTCGGCCACGAGTTGCGCCGCATCCGCAACTAAAGCCTTGGGGGTGGCGACCGGCTCGTGAGCAACAGGATCGGCGATTGCCGCCGGACCGTAATAGGCATCAACGAAACCGTCGATGTGACGACCCATCCGCAGACCGAGCTGCAAATAGCGATCAACGACAGATGAATCGGTGATCGGCGCACTCATGGACCGAACCCTATCGGTGCGTCAGATGACGTCGCCCTTGAACAACTCAGTGGCCACTGGACAGTCAGTCCGCCGAAGCGCATCAACCACGGCCAGCGGCCCGGTGGGACCGACGATCCGGTCGATCATTGAAAGCGGCACGACCTCGTCATCGGCGTCCCAAGGTTCGTCGGGGATGATCCGTTCACGCACCGGTTCCCACATCCGTTGGGGAAGGAAGCGACCAACACCGGCGACAGCCCACACCGGAACCTCACGAGTCCGTGCCACCGCTGCGGCGGCCAGCGAACCCGCGACGGCCAAACATTCCGTGGGTGCCACCACTGAAGCTTCAAGCAACACAAGATCGGCATCGGCAACTGCCGCACCCAATCCTGCGAGTGGAACATCGAGTGCGTTCACATCGGCATCGACTAATTGCATCACCAGGCCGCCGCCTTCCTGATGCACGTCGACAACGAGGACTTCGATATCGCCTCGACGAGGCAGAGCCGCACCAATGAGTTCCGGCCAGCCAAGCACTACGACGGTCGCTTCATCAGGGAGCGCGTGCGCGAGTTCGACTGCGGTGCGATCGCCGTCAAGTTCTTCGAGTGCCGCCCGGATCTCGGCATAGGGATCGCCAGCGCAGAGAACCCGCGCGCATAACCACACCAAAGGCGCAGATCCGGGCTGGCGCTGCACCATTCGACGACACGCCGTGACGAGTCCTTGGGGATCGCTGGCATAACTGGCCAATGCGCGCGCCGTTTCAGAAACAATCACGCTCTGGGGATAGCCGGTGGCTCGCGCCACATAGCGAAGTCGTTCAACGGGGTGCATCAGAACCGCACCCTACCGAGTGATCACAAATTCAGACCGAAAAACCGGGCTTGAAGATCATGAGGTACAGCATCACCACAAGGATGAGATGACTGATACCAGTAGCCATCATGATGCGGCCCCTGGCCTCGACATTGCCGTCGCGAAATGCCTTGATGGCCGGACGAGCGACGAAGACCAGAAGGGCAAGCAGCACGATCCAGAGCACGGCGGCGATCGACATCCACGACTGCGACATCCGATAGAGCTTGTCGCTCATCCCGGCGAGTGCGAAACCCAAGAGGCCGGCGATGCCGATCCCGGGAAGAGAGAAACGAAGGATCGAGACATCGAGACCTTCGGCCGCGGCCTTGTCGCCTCCGGCTGTAAGGCGAAGCATCACAGGCGTGAGCCACAGCGGAGCGAAACCCACGATGACCGCGAGGACATGGATGAGAAGGACAATCTTGTAGCCGGTTCCGTCAATTGCGGCAAGGATGGCCATGGTCACTCCAGTGGTTCGAGACGGGCATGGGGCCCGTGTGCGCTCCTTAGAACCTACTCGCGCTACGTTCTGAGACCGTGACTACTGATGTGCAGGCAGCCGTTGAACTGTCCCCCTTAACCGGCGAAGGCCGTCCGATCTCGGAATGGACCACCAATTTCCATCTGGCGATCGTGGTGCTCGATCCATTTACCAACGAGAGTTCGTGGATCCTCGATACCGCTCTGCGGGTACTCCGCAACTACTCCGAGGCCGACGTTCGCATCGCTCTCCTTGTGACGGCCTCTGAATCAGAGGTTCGGGACTACGTCGGTCCTCTGGCATCGGAGATCTTGATCTTCTCCGATCCCGAGCGCGTCGCCGCTATCGCCTTCGGACTCGAGACCCTTCCTGCCTTCGTTCACATCAATCAGGCTCATCAGGTCGAGGCGGTCGCACAGGGCTGGAACCCGACTGAGTGGGCCTCGGTCGCGGCAAACCTGTCGGCTCGGATGGACTGGTCAGTTCCGCAGATCCCCGCCAACGGAGACCCATCCCCGTTTCCGGGAACGCCACTCGCAGGCTGAACACCGCTGCACCAGCGTCGTCAGCGCGCCAGCCAGACCTGGGCGAGCGAGACGGTTGCGTTGTCCTGACCCAGACCACCGGTGCCAGAACCACTTGACCAATTCGTGACGTCACGAACCTTCGGCGAGGTCACGATGACTTCACGAATTTGCAGAAGGAACAGATAGGGAAGGTCGAGCGAGATCTGCTCCTGCACGGTTCCGTAATCGTCGACTCGACGAGTCAGATCCGCAGTGGAACGTGCATCGGCAAACGACTTCGTCACGAGTGGATTGATGTAGCGAGTCGGATTACCGCTCACGGCAGCCTGTTCGGCGGGGATTCCCCGGAAAAGCGGCTCATAGGCATCCGGATTCGAAGAATCGAAACCAACCTCGAGTAGTGCTTGGAACTGGCCGATTGCCGCGGCCAGTTCCAATGTCGCCGGATCCACCAATTCGATCGACATTTCGATACCAGCCTGCGCAAGTTGACCCCGCCACACTGATGCGACCCGTTCAAGGGTCGTTCCTGGCGCAACAAAAAGTCGGAACGTGAGAGGCAGCCCGGTTTCCTTGGTGTACTCCTCGACCAGTTTTTTCGCTCGTTCGAGATCACGGCCCGGCGTGGCGTGGTCGACGAACCATGGCGAGGTGTCGCTCACCATTCCGCGGGCAATGGCCCCTTGGCCGCCGAATGCTTTTTCCAAGATTTCCGATCGATCAGTGGCGAGAGCGACTGCCCGGCGCGCGGTGATTCGATCAAAGGGCGCTCGTCCGGTTTCGAGGGCGATGTTGACCTTCGGCCGTTCTGCATTCCGATCGTCGATGACCGTGATCAGCGTTTCGCGATTGGGAGTCTTCTCGATTCGCTCCAACTGTCGAGGTTCGTCGACCGCCACCATCCCGACCTTTCCTTCGAGGACTGCAGTGACTCGATCAGCAGCCTCGGGGATTGGAACAAGACGGACTGCATCGAGGTATGGCAGGCCCTTCTTCCAATAGTTGGGATTTTTCGACAGAACCGTCACACCGGTGTCATCGACTCCCGACCAAAGAAATGGACCGGTGCCGATTGGTCGCGGATCAAAACCAAGAAGGGTGATCGGCGCGGCAACCGTGCCGATCCGAGTCGTGAGTACCTCGGGGAACGTCGACCACGGCGCGAACATCGTGACCACCACGGTTTGCGCATCAGGAGAGGTCACCGCAGCGATCGGGGCGAGAAGGCCAGCGTTCGAAGGGTCGTTTTGCTGAGCGACAAGGTTGAAGGCAACAACTTCGGCGGTCAGAAGCGAGCCGTCGCTGAAAGAGATTCCCGGACGAACCGAGAGCTTCCAGACGGTGAAGTTCTGATTTGGAACGGCCTTCGTGATCAGTTCTGGTACCGGTTGGTCATTGACATCACGGATCATGAGACGGTCGTAGATCGCCCGAGCGGCCTGAAGTTCGTTCGTCGACCACGGACCGGTATTCGGCGCCCACCGTGTGGGCGGAGCGGAAACCGCGATGTCGAGGGTCCCGCCACTCGTGGGACCGGCGGCCACCGGCTCCACTGACGTGGTCGAAGTCGAGGAAGGAGACGCCGTTGATCCGGAACAAGCCGTCAGAGTCACCGACAGAACGATCGTGATGCACAAAAGTACAAAGAGGGTCGATGCCAGAGCACCGGGACGGAAGAAACGGGGGGCGTTCAAGAACCATCACTGTACGCGGCCCGAACAATCCACAACCGTCGCTCGGGTTGCCATAGGGTTCGAGCGCAGAGGTGAAAGGAAGACACGATGAGCGAGGCCATGAAAGTCCGGGTGGGGATCGGTCTCGGGACCCTTTCCGGAGCGGCATCACCGTCGCGATTCGCATCGATTGTCGATCGATGCGAGCTTCTCGGCTTCGATTCGCTCTGGATGTCCGAACGAATCGGAGCGGAAACTCCCGATCCGATGATCGCTCTCGCTGTCGCTGCGGGGCGAACCGAGCGAATGAAACTCGGAACTTCGGTGCTCGTGGTTCCCGGGCGCAACCCAGTGATCCTCGCCAAAGAAATGGCCACCCTCGACGTACTTTCCGGCGGACGATTCCTTCCCGCGGTCGGCCTTGGCGCAGTGGACCCGCCCGAGCAACGAGCATTCGGCGTCGAGCGGAACGAACGGGGCCGACGACACGATGAAGCTCTCGACCTGATGCGCAAGTGCTGGACCGGCGAGGTCATTACCCATCATGGGGAGTTCTATTCGGTCGACGAGGTTCAGGTCCTTCCCCGCCCCACACAGTTGCGACTCGATGTCTGGTTGGGTGGCATTGCTCCAAGCGAACTCCGCAGAGTCGGGCGGGTTGGAGACGGATGGCTGCCATCGTTTTGTTCCCCCGATGATGTCGCCGATTCGCTTCCCATCATCGAAGCTGCCGCCGCCGAGGCGGGTCGCACGATGGATCCTGAGCATTACGGCGCGCTCATTTCCTATTCCGATGGGCCGCTCCCTCAACGTTTCGTCGACCTCATCGAACGCCGACGACCGGGGCTCGACCCACGTTCGGTGATCCCGACTCGCGACGCATTGCCCAAGCTTCTGAACGAATTCATCGACGCAGGAGCATCGAAATTTGTGATCATCCCCCTTGTAGGAGACGCCGACCCTGACGCCGAACTCGGCGCGCTCGCCGAGTCGCTTCTTCCGCTAGAGACGTAAACCAGTTTTACGAACTACGGAATTGGTTCCATCGTGTGAGTTCTTCGGCAGGCTTTCGCGGAGTGATGCGAAAGTCGGTGCCAATCGTGTGGGCAACGGGAAACAGGCCGACCTGCATCCAGTCCTCGTAAGGGATCCCCAAGACGTCGGCGACTTCGCGTTCACGAATCAGCGTCAAGGTTGTCCACGCCGATCCAAGACCCCGTGATCGAAGCGCCAGCATGAATGACCAGAGGGCGGGCACGACTGATCCCCAACGCCCTGCCTGCCAGAACGTCGCAGTGCGATCGGCATGGGCTCCCGAACCATTTCCATCGGTTCGTCCGGCGACGATCGGGACACACAGAATCGGAACCTTCTCAAGGTTCTCAGCCAAGTAGGCGACGCTACGGGCGATGCGCTGTTGCGCGTCAGACGTGCGGTCAACATGATCTTCAGCAGCATCAGTTCGAGGCCGTCCAATGAAATCGGCCATGGCGGAGCGATAGATCGTCGCGAGTTTCGCTTTGGTTTTGTCATCGTCAACGAAGATGAAGCGATATGGCTGTTGGTTTGAACCGTTCGGCGCGTGCACAGCGATTTCCATGCACTCGCTGATCACATCACGATCGACCGGGCGTTCAAGATCAAGTCGTTGCCTAACAGAAGGCGTCGTCATGAGAACTTCATCAGGATCATGAACAACGAGGGGGCCCTGAAACAAGGTCTCATAGGCATTCAAGGTTCCCCAGTGTTCCCAGATGCGGTCAATCAATCCATCTTCGGTGAATCGAAAGAGAAAGCCGTAGACGTTCTCGTATGGCTTGCCGCTTTTCGTGGTCGCTTTATAGAGATGTTGACGAAAGACAAAGGCGCCGTCTGAGATTGTCTGCACGTCATGAAAACTGATGGTCGACAGGTCGTATCGGTCGACATCACGCCCATTGGGTTGGGCCGGCGATGGCGCTCGACCAAGGATGCGCGCACCAACTTCGTCTTTGCCACGGAAGACGGTCTGTCCCGGAGCCGCAGGAAACTTCCCCAGTCCGTTCCACCATTCAATGTCCTCGCTCATGAACGAGAGCCGATCGACCTCTCGACCAGCGGTGAAAAACGATTCCACTGTTTCGACATTCCGGGATCGATCGTTCGTGATGCGCTCGGCGTCAGCCATGTTCTTTCGTCCCCCTGGACCGCGTTCTCTGTTGAGTCACTCTCTCAGATTCAGAGCCGTGCTGGAGAGACCCATCTGCACACGGTCAACGACGCCGTCGAATCGCCGGTGGATCTCACGTTTCACCGTTTCCGGATCGCCCACCACGGCAAACTGCTCGAGCATCTCATCGGTAATCAGGTCTCCCATCGCCACCCACTCGCCGAGTTTTGAGAGTCGATTGAGTTCTTCGCCGACATCGCCCCACCCGTGATGTTCGAGGACGCCGCGGTAGGCGGGCGTCGATCCGTAGAACGCGAGCTGACGGCGCACACCGATTGCCTTTGCGGCGATCTCGGCATCATCGCTTCCGATGGCAGCCATGATCGGGATCGTTACTTCGACTTGATCTCGGGTTCGATTCGAACGGACGAGTCCGATACTCAGGTTCTCCATAGTGACGTCACGCAAGTACGAAGGGGTTGTGAATCCGTGAGCCATCAATCCGTCGGCAACCTCGCCGGCAACTGCGGTCATTGCTGGTCCCACTGCCGCAACGAAGATTCGTGGATCACCGCACTCACTTGGACCCTGATCGAACATCGGGGTCATCAACGTATGCCGGTAGTAGTCGCCGCGGAACGCTAAGGGAGTCCCTTCATTCCATGCTGCCCAGATCGCTCGCACTGCGAGAACGAACTCACGCATACGCAGCGCAGGGTCAGACCATGGCATTGAGAACCGCTTGGTGATGTGGGGCTTAATCTGACTTCCAAGTCCAAGAATGAATCGACCGTTCGACAGTCGGTTGATGTCGTTGGCGAGAACAGCAGCGTTCATCGGGTTGCGAGCGAAGGCCACTGCGATTCCAGTCATGAGATCGACTCGCTCGGTAGCCGCAGCACCGAGTGCGAGGGGCAGGAACGGATCGTGGGAGATCTCGACCGAGACCACTCCGTCGAACCCCGCCTCTTCAGCCGTTCTGATCGCGTTAGCGGCGTCGGCAAGGTCTCCATTGATGATCGCATCGGTCTTCATCAGCCCATTCTGACTCCCTCTCCGACATGGGCTGAGGCTCCTCGAGATGACTACGCTGCCGCCAACACACTTCCCCTTCTGGAGCGCAGCCCAATGTCGATCGCCATCACCGAAGACCACCGCACCCTGGCCGACGTCACGGCCGACTTTCTCCTGCGACACGACTCCCGTTCGGCGGCGCGCGAGCTCCTTGAAGCCAGTTCTGAGACGATGCCGGCATTCTGGTCAGCGTTGGCTGAGTTGGGTTGGCTCGGTCTTCATATTCCTGAAGAGAACGGCGGCTCCGGATTCGGAATGCCTGAACTCGTTGTCGTGGTTGAACAGATGGGCGCCGGCCTCGCTCCCGGACCCTTTGTTTCGACCGTGATCGCCAGCGCCGCACTCACTGCTTCCGCTTCACCTGAAATCGCCGCCAAGTTCCTGCCAGGCCTTGCCGACGGATCGGTCGTCGCCGGAATCGGAGCGAGCGATGCCCTCACCTCGAATGGCAACAAGATCGCTGGCACGGCCCGCAGCGTTTTGAGCGCGACGCTCGCCGATCTTCTTGTCGTCACCGTGGGGAACGACTTGGCCGTCGTTGATGCCTCCGCCAAGGGGGTCGACATCCGGACGATGACCAATCTTGATCCCACCCGACGCAGCGCTCAGGTCACGTTCGACAGTGCCGATGCAGTCATCGTTCCCGGCGGAGCCCAAGCGCTCATGGATTACTTACGTCTCCTTCTTGCCGCAGAAGCAACGGGAGTTGCCCGAGCGACCACCGATATGGCCGCTAACTATGCCCGCGAGCGTCAGCAATTCGGCCGAGCCATCGCCATGTTCCAAGCGGTGAAGCACCACTGCGCCAACATGTTGGTCGAAACCGAAATCGCAACCGCTGAAGTTTGGGACGCGGCCCGTGCTGCCTCGGCTGGCGGCGAACAATTCTCTTACGCCGCGGCGATGGCAGCCACCACCGCAGCGCATGCTGGCGATCGAAACTCACAGATGAACATTCAGGTTCACGGCGGCATTGGTTTCACCTGGGAGCACGATGCTCATCTCTACCTTCGACGCGCACTTGCAATTGAGGCGCTGGTAGATGCCGAAGCTGCCGCCATCGACATCGCGAACCTTCTCCGCAAGGACGTCAAGATCGTCCGGGCAGTGGAACTCCCGCCCGAAGCAGAAACATTCCGCGCCGAGGCACGAGCGGCGATTGAAGCGGTCAAGGACCTCGACGGCAATGAACGCGTGCGTGCCCTCGTCGCTTCCGGCTATGCCGTTCCTCACTGGCCCAAGCCATGGGGTCGCGCAGCGAGCGCAGTTGAGCAACTCGTTATCGAAGAAGAGTTCAATCGCGCTGAGGTGAAGCGTCCGAGTTACCAAATCACCGGATGGGTGATCCTCACGCTCACGCAGCATTCCACCGATGACCAACTCGCCCGCTGGATCATGCCTGCGCTCAACCAGGAACTCATCTGGTGTCAGTTGTTCAGCGAGCCCGATGCCGGGTCTGACGCAGCTGGCGTGAAGACCAAAGCCACACGAGTCGACGGCGGTTGGCTCGTCAACGGCCAGAAGGTATGGACAACCGGCGCGCACCACGCCGCATTCGGCCTCATCACCGTTCGCACGAACCCCGATGTCCCCAAACATCAAGGCATCACCTGCATGGTGGTTGACATGCATGCCGAAGGCGTTGAGATTCGTCCGCTGCGCATGGTCAACGGCGGCGCCGAATTCAACGAGGTGTTCTTCAACGACGTGTTCGTTCCCGATGACGACGTCGTTGGTCCTGTTGATGGCGGTTGGACCGTCGCTCGTGGCACGCTCGGCAACGAAAGCGTCAGCATCGGCAGCGGAGACGGGGCAATGGTTATTCCTCCGGCCTCCTTCCTTGCGCCTTACGACGCTCATCC
>JBAXGZ010000074.1:0-11682 GCA_037139155.1 Actinomycetes bacterium
CCCGTCGACCGCAAGCAGCTTCCTACCAACGTGCTTGCCGGGGTCACGCTCGCCGCCCTCGCCATTCCCGAGGTCATGGGCTACACGTCAATTGCTGGTATGCCAGTTATCACTGGCCTCTACACAATCCTTCTTCCGATGCTGGCCTTCGCCGTATTCGGGTCATCACGCCATCTCGTGGTCGGTGCCGACTCGGCAACCGCCGCTGTGATGGCCGCGGGCCTCGTTGAACTCGCGCAACCTGGAACGGACAACTACGTCGCCCTCGCCGGACTGCTCGCACTCATGTCCGCTGCGTTCCTGTTTCTGGCCCGAATCATTCGACTTGGATTCCTCGCCAATTTCCTCGCCCGTTCAGTCCTCATCGGTTTCCTGACCGGCGTCGGCATTCAGGTTGCCTGCGGACAGGTCGGCGGTCTGCTCGGCATTCCCGAAGGGAAAGGACTCACCATTGGCGGCCAGTTATATGACAACACGCTCACGAAACTGATCTCGACGCTGCAGAAGGTGGGATCAACGAGTTGGGCCACCGTTGCCGTTTCTGCTTCCGTCCTCATCGTGATCCTCGGTGGAAAGTTTGTGACGAAGAAAGTGCCGGGTGCACTCGTTGCCGTCATCGGGGCCATCGTGATCTCGTGGCACTGGGACCTCGCTTCTCATGGCATCGCTGTCCTCGGTTCGGTGCCGAGCGGACTTCCGAAAATAGGAATTCCATCCGGAATCGAATTCTCCGACATACCCGCCCTCATGGGAACAGCCGTCTCGATCTTCATCCTGATCCTCGCTCAGAGCGCAGCAACATCGCGGGCCTACGCCGCGAAATACAACGACCAGTTCGACGAAAACGTTGACCTCGTCGGTTTGGGCGCAGCAAACCTCTTCGCTGGACTCACCGGAACATTCGTAGTGAACGGGAGCCCGACCAAAACAGAAATGGTCGACGGTGCTGGCGGACGAAGCCAGGTCGCGCAGATCACTACTGGCCTCATTGTCCTCATCGTGCTCCTCTTCCTCACTGCCCCACTTCAGTACATGCCGAAGGCGGTGCTTTCTGCAGTGGTGTTCATGATCGGCATCCAACTTGTCGACATCTTCGGCATGAAGAGCATTTTCCGAGTTCGCAAAGATGAATTCGTTGTCGCGATCCTTACGGCGACCACTGTGGTGATGCTCGGCGTCGAGCAGGGAATCGTCTTGGCGATCGTCGCATCGGTGATCGGACACCTCCGTCGCTCCTACAAGACCGCAACTGCGGTCATGATCCCCGACACCCAAGATTCCGGCTTCCACTCAACGCCGCTCGAAGCCGACACGCGAACGATTCCCGGCCTCGTCGTCTACCGCTTCGCCTCCGATCTTTTCTATGTGAACGCCAATCTGTTCCTCGAGGATCTCACCTCGTTAGCAAACTCGTCGGCGCCGCTCGAGTGGATCTGTATCGATGCCGGACCGATCACCGATGTCGACTTCACCGGATCGCTCACCATGAAGCAGGTGCAGCAGGAGTTAACTGAACATGGAGTACGACTCGTGTTTGCCGATGTGATGTCGAGTGTGAAACGAAAACTCGATCACTACGGCATCACCGAACTCGTTGGCGAGGACGCGTTCTATCCGACCGTAGAGTCAACCCTCCGTGCTTTCCAGAGTCGAACCCCTGAGACGACCACAGGGGAACCGACCAAAACATCCAGCACCACAGCAACCGACACCGACTCGCCGGAGTAACTCCTACGAGCCAGCAGCCAGTTTCACTGCTTCCCATTCAGCGATCATCGTTCCGAAGGTCATCGGGTTGTAAATGTCTTCCTGATAGGAGAACTGATTGTCGCCGGCGTACTTCACGAGGCTGAAGTTGTAGGCGCGATGCACCGATCCATCTCCGGGATCGGCCATAACCGACCACGCCTGGAAAACCACCCAGCCACGTTCGTCATCGACAATGTGCCATTCGATGGGAAAGTCGACGATGCAATTGCCGGGGTAC
Organism: Actinomycetes bacterium; assembly: GCA_037139155.1. Lineage (GTDB taxonomy): Bacteria > Actinomycetota > Acidimicrobiia > Acidimicrobiales > Acidimicrobilacustridaceae > Acidimicrobilacustris. The sequence goes on from JBAXGZ010000074.1 coordinate 1,988, forward strand.
TCATTCACCATTGACCGGGTGTAAAACGCCTGCACTTCGTCTCGGCCGTTCATCTCACCGATCAGGTGCTCCTTGTAGAAGCAGTCCTCAGTGAAATGCTGCGCGAAGGCTGTCCAGTCTCCTGTTCGTGCCCCGTCTTCGGCCGCTGCCAGATACGACGAGAACGCAGATTCAATTTCTTCTTTGCTCCAGGTACCCATGTGATTCTCCTCCGTGCACGAATGCACACTCATGTTGTAATGAAATCCGACCAATCAATCGTGCCGCTTTGACTCTTGTAGTCATCCATAGAGAACGGCCACTGCGTGACGACTCGACCGTTTGGCGCGCGGTAGTAGCCGTTACAGTCGGCGTTCCAAACATCTATACCATCGATCGCTTTCTGCACGTCGAGGTTGTAGGACTCCATGATTTCCGGCTGCACCTCGAGAGTCGACAGATCCTCCGCGCGCATTCGACCAAGAAGTTCCAAGATGTAATCGGTCTGATACTCAAGCATTCGAATAATCGAACCATTGTTCATATTCGGGCCGTAGAGCATGAACAGATTAGGGAACCCGACCGTCGTTACGCCGAGATAGGCCTGCGCACCTTGCGCCCATGCATCGGAGATCGCTAGTCCATCACGACCTCTAATGGCGACGGCCGCAGCGAACTTCGTGGCCGCGAATCCTGTAGCAAAAACAATCGCATCAACCTGGCGCTCAACGCCATCATCGGTGATGACAGCGTTCTTGGTGATGCAAGAAATCGGTTCGGTCACGAGTTCGAGGTTTGGTTCGTTAAAGGCTTTGAAGTACTCATTGGAAAGAAGCGGTCGCTTGCAGCCAAAGGGGTGATCCGGGGTGAGCTTTGCCCGCACCTCGGGATCGTTCACGACGCTGAGAGCTGCCAGTCCGTACTTCTCACTCACTACGAGAAGGTCCTTCACTGCGAACGTCATCCCCCGATTCATCCGATCCTCGATCTCGCTCCGAATCTCGAGCAACGGCGACGGATCGTTGCGGAACGATTCGAGTTCCTCGTCGGTGTACGGAGTGTCCTCTTTCGGAAGAATCCAGTTCGGAGTTCTCTGGAAGAGGTGAACCTGTTCGGCCGTCTTCCGGATTTCCGGAACGAACTGAACTGCGCTCGCGGCGCTTCCGATGACCGCTACGCGTTTGCCAGAGAGATCCTGCGACCAGTTCCAACGAGCCGAGTGGAACATGGTGCTCTCGAACTGATCGATACCCTCGATCTCCGGCCACACCGGCTGGGTCAACATTCCGACAGCGCTGACAAGTACCTCTGCCTCGTAGTTCTGACCCGACTCGGTGATGACAGTCCAAGAAGATGACCCCTCGTCCCACTTCGCCTGCACAACCGCGTCGTTGAATCGACAGTGCGGAGTAACGCCGTACTTCGCCGCGACATCGCGCATATATGCGAGGATCTCGGGCTGTCGACCGTAGGGCTTTGACCAGTCGGGCTTGAACTCGAAGGTGAACGAGTACATCGCCGATTGAACATCGCATTCGCATCCCGGATATCGGTTCAGGTTCCATGTCCCGCCGACATCGTCACTGGCTTCGAGGATCACGAAGTCGTCGAACCCATCATCAAGCAGTCGCTTCCCCATGACGATTCCGCCAGGGCCGGCACCAATAATGACGATTCGCACTCGCCGACCACCCCCGTGTCACGACAACTCGGAATGAGACTACGCAACTCGGCGAATCGGTGTAGGAAGAAGGAATGAAGCGTTCAGCCCGTGCCATGGTGCAGACCGGCCCCCGAATGCTTGAACTCCAAGAGTTCCCCATTCCTCACGTCAAACACGACGACGCCATCATCCGGGTCGAAGCGTGCGGGATCTGCGGAACCGACCTCGAAACATTTCGTGGCGACATTCCCCTTCGTTATCCGGTGATTCCAGGACACGAGGCAGTCGGGATTATTGAGGAAATCGGCGAGACCGCTTCGAAAGCATGGGGTGTTATTCCCGGCGACCGAGTCATCGTGCCGGCCGAACTCTCTTGTGGTCAGTGCCGTGCGTGTGCCGATGGCCTGACCTGTCTTTCCTCTCCAGGGACCCACGGATTTCTTCCCACTACGGTCGCACCCGCACTTTGGGGTGGATACAGCGACTACCTGTACCTCTCACCCCAAGCTCGACCAATGAAGATGGATACAACGGTCGATGTGTCGATCGCTGCGCTGTTCAATCCACTCGGCGCAGGATTCGCGTGGGCGGTCAATGCCCCTGATCTCCAACCCGAACAATCGATCGCCATACTCGGTCCGGGCCAACGAGGACTCGCCGGCGTTGTTGCCGCCAAACACCGCGGAGCATCTCAGATTTTCGTCACGGGCTTCGGTGATCGTGACCATCGGAAACTCGAACTCGCTCGCAGGTTTGGCGCCGATCTCGCTCTCAACGCGCAATCGACCGACATCGTCGCCGAGTTACTCGACGCGACCGACGGTCGCGGGGTTGACGTCGTCGTTGATACGACTCCCCACTCCACTCAATCGATTCATGACGCACTGCGTATCGTCCGAGCTGGAGGGACCGTGGTCCTTGCCGGTTTGAAAGGGCAGACAATCGACGACTTCCCGACCGATGAGATCGCCATGCGACGACTCACCCTGAAGGGAGTTCGTGCTGTCGATCGCGAAAGCTTCCAACAAGCCATTGATCTCATCGAAAACAACCCTCAGGGTCTTTCCGAGATGCAGACCCATCGATTCCCGCTTGAACAGGCCGATACAGCGCTGGCAACGCTGGCGGAAGGAACCGGCATCGCGATCAGCCTCGATCCCTCTGCCTGAATTCCCTGCACGACACCTAAAGCAATTCAGATGCCGACAAACGGAAAGGGGCGGCCGCCCGATTCGGCAACCGCCCCACTCCGTTCTTACCAATTCTGTTCAGGCTGACACCGAAGCATCAACCTTCATACGTGATCGCCTTAGCTCAGAGCCGCGATGCGGTTGGAGTCGAGCTTGGCTCGATCGACAACCGGTCCCGTGATCTTGACGAGATACTTAGGGTCACACGCCTGCGTCGCGATAGTCGTGGGCAGAACCTGTTCGTACTTCGTTCCCGTGAGTTTCAGAACCATCATGCACTCACCAGGAATGTTCGTACCTGGGTTGGTCGGCGACTGAAGACCTCCAGAGGTGTAATTGACCACCTTTTTGAGGTTCGTAAGAACACAGTCGGAAGTGAGTGTTGACCCACATGACTGCGCGCCTTGTGCCCAGAGGAGGAATGCGGCAGTGGCCTGAGCGCCGAGAAGGCTGGTGGATCCACCATTGGCCTTAACGATCTCAAGGTACTTGGCCGTTGCCGGAACCTTGTCGGCCTGCTCAAACGGGTAGTACGCCATCATGACGTAAACGTTGTCGCCATTGCCTGCGGTATTCCACTTGGCAAATGCCGTGTCGTAGAAGTTTGCTTCGTTGACCCAAATCGGGTTGTACCCAATGGCCTTTGAGGCATCGAGAATGTTCTCGAAGTTCGGAGCCGGTGAACCGGAGAAGTACACCGCTTCAGCGCCACAGTCCTTCAGACGCTGAACGAATGGCGTCCAGTTTGACTCGCCACCGATGTTGTACACCTGCGCGCAATCAAGGTAGTTCCAGCCGGCCACTTTGGAAGCCGCAACCCACTTGTCGGTTGAGTCAACTGTCGCGGCATAGTTGGCATACATGGTTGCAGCCTTCTTTACTGCAGTCGGGAACTTGTCGGCCAGAAGGAAGGCGCTACCCGCATCCTTATAGTCACCAGGGTTCGGGGTCGGCTGCACCATAAGCGGAGCATTCGCGAACTGTGGTGACACCGTGTAGGTCGGAACCGCGGCAAGCTTGCATCCTTGACGGATGGTCTCCTGTGCTGAGTCGAGTGACCAGCCTTCGCCGACAAGCATGAACACCTTTGAGCATGCTTCAGTCATGACGTTGGCAACATTCATGATTGCTGCGTCGCCGTAGTTTCCAACGACCTGACGACCATTGATGCCACCCTGATCGTTACACCATTTGATCATGGCCTTGATGGCGTCAGACATTTCCTTGTTGAGACCAGGAGCTGCTGCATAACCGGCATCGTCTCCGTAACCGATGGTGATACTGGTATCGGTGACGCCTTGCGCGGTTGCGCCCTTTGCATCGCCCTTTCCGCAAGGGGATTTCATCGTCCCAAAGTCAGTAGCCGACGATGCCTTGACTGTTGTGGTGCCGCCTGACGAATCTGATCGACCGCCTCCGCACGCAACGGCAAAGACGCTTAGAGCAGCGACAAGCCCCACCGTAAGCAACGCAACGCGCCGCCCACGAGAATGTTTCAGTATTCCCATGAAATTTCCCCCTTGTTTGGATACACGAGGGTAGTGCCCCAGATTCCTAGACGCTGACCGATTCGATCGCTTCACGCCAACGACCATGAAACTCGTTCCTGGACAGCGATCGACGCCCTAACTGACAAGAGCGGCCGCCGGTTTCCCGACGACCGCTCTTGTTCAGTTCTGCATGACGCCGAAGCGTCAAGAATTACTTTCCAGCCTGTGAAACGCGATTGGCGTCAAGCTTGGCGGCGTCGACAACTGGTCCAGTAACACTGCCAATGAACTTCGGTGAGCATTCGAACTGGGCCTTCGTTGACGGAGCAACCTGGGTGTACTGCGTTCCCTTGAGCTGCACGAGCATGCCGCAGTCCGGAGGAAGGTTTGCGCCCGGGTCAGCATTGGAGTGGAGTCCGCCGCCATCCCATTCGTGGATGGCCTTGAGCTTCCCCATCACGCAATCACTGGTGAGGGTACTTCCGCACTCCTGAGCAGCTGATGCCCAAAGGAGGAAGTTCGTGGTGGCTTGTGCGCCGAGAAGACCGGTCTTACCACCCGATGCCTTGATGAGATCAAGGTATTGCTGAACTGCAGGGTGTTCCGAAGCCTGCTCGAACGGGTAGAACGCCATACGCACGTACACGTTGTCGGCATTGCCAGAAGTGTTCCACTTCGCAAAGGTTGAGTCGTAGAAGTTTGCGTCTACGTACCACTTCGGCATGAAGTTGATGGCCTTGGCTGCATCAAGAACGTTCTGGAAGTTCGGAGCCGGTGAACCAGAGAAGAACACAACCTCTGCTCCACAGTCCTTCAAACGCTGAACGAAGGGGGTCCAGTTGGACTCGCCACCGATGTTGTAGGTCTGTTCGCAGTCGAGGAAGTTCCAGCCTGCGTTCGTGAACGAGGTCTTGGCCTTATCGGTGGAGTCCTTAGTTGCTGCGTAGTTCGCCGTGAAGATCGCTGCCTTCTTCACTGCGTCCGGAAAGAGTCCGGCGAGCTGGTAGGCACCGGCAAGCGGGGTCTTGTCAACCGGGTTCGGAACTGCCTGCACCATGAGTGGACCATTCGCGAACGCTGCACTCACTGCGTAGGTCGGAACTGAGGCCATCTTGCAACCAAGACGGGTCTGTTCCTGCACCGAATCAAGCGAGAAGCCTTGACCAACAAGCATGAACACCTGTGTGCAGGCTTCGGTCATGCGGTTGTTGGCTTCCATAATCGCTGCGTCGTAGTACTTGCCAGTGATCTGACGACCATTGATGCCACCCTGATCGTTGCACCACTTGATCATGGCCTTCATCGCATCAGACATTTCTTTATTCAGGCCAGGAGCCGCAGCATAACCAGCATCATCTCCGTAACCGATGGTGATCGAGGTGTCGGTAACGCCTTGCTGAGTCGCGCCCTTTGCATCGCCAGCGCCGCATGGCGAATCAAGCGTGCCAAAGCTTGTGGCCTTTGACTTCGAAGTGGTGTTTGAACTTCCGCCCGAATCGGATCGGCCGCCACCACACGCGACAGCAAAGATGCTGAGCACAGCGACAAGCGCCACAACCAACACCGCGCCACGTGAGCGGCGCTTGGGTCGGCTGTTCACCGACGCGGTTTCATTGCCTTTAGGCACTGATTTCCCCTTTGTAGATGACTGGAATTCCGACGAACGTCGGCTGGCTCCCTTCGTATAAAAGGGGGACCAGTAGTACGGCGCACTCAGAACGAATGCAGGGTCAGCCGTTACGGCGTTCCCGGGGCTATCACCGTAATGATGGCGCGTGTCGACATTACTGTCCCAACCTGAAAGCGACAAGCATCACTCCCCGAAATAACTGGGATCGGTCCGATCGCGGGCACCCACCGTGAAATCGGATTCCCACTGGAATGTTGCCGAGGGATCAAAGGGCACCGTGTAATTCCAGTCGAAGGCACAGACTCGTTTGGCAATCCGCCACTCCCCTGACCGCCTTTCAAACCGATCGATGTAGCGAAGACCCATCACCATGTCTGAAGCGGATCCATCGGCACCCACGGCGCTCACGTGATGGGCAACGCAATAGGTATCAACCTGCGCACGATCGCCATCAATCTGAATATTGGGAAGGGCGATGAAGTGCGTTGTCGCTGCGAAATGCGGAAGTACCGCACACACCCAGTCGGCGAACTCGTCGCCGGAACCACGGAAGGAGTTGTGGTCGTCGAAACCATCTGGGTGATAGCACGATGCCATGAGCTCGCGATCGAGTCGGTCCGTTCCGCGGGCGAGCCGCTGGATGACATCGGTGATCTCGGCTCGGGCGATGAGGTCATCAGAAGTGATCATTGACGAAGTCTCGCGAACGATCGACCCCCTCGCTCAAGCGTCTTCGAGTTCAGGCCATTCCCCAGGATGCGGCGCTTCTTCTGACTCGAGGTCGGGCAGGAAGACGAAGGCTCCTATTGACCCAACCAGCGCGACACCGGCACAGACGAAACAACCGAGGCGCATCCCCTGCATGAACGCGTCTGATGCAGAGGTTTGGAACAACTCCTTCACCTCGTCAGGGGCTTGTGACGCCACGATGATTGCGGCGGCCATTGATGCCTTCGCTGCGGCGACAGCATCGGCAGGAACTTGAGGGAACTTCTCGAGAAAATCGCCGATCTTCGGTGCATAGATCGAAGCGAACACGCTCCCGACGACAGCGACACCAAGGGTTCCACCGACTTCACGCGTTGTGTCATTCACCGCAGCACCAGCACCAGCCTTCTCCTTCGGGAGCGATGACATGACGGCCGCGGTGGACGGCGATGTCACGAGTGAAAGTCCGGTAGCGATAAACGCCATAGAGATCACCACCGGCCCGAAGTACGCGGTGTCTGCGTTACAGAAACCGATGATGATGAAACCGATCATCATCGTGAGCAGACCAGTACCAACGACTCGACGTGGTCCAAATTTCAGCGCCAAACGAGCGGCATTTGGCGCGGTGATCGCCGCAAAAATCGCGAAGGGGAGAGTATGAAGCCCCGCCGACAGCGTTGAGTAACCCCGCACGAATTGAAAGTACTGCGTGACGATAAAGATGAAACCGAAGAGGGTGAAGAACGCTGCCGCGATTGAGCCGGCCGCCGCACTAAAGCGCGCAATGCGAAACACGCGGACATCGAGTAACGGGTGTTCCCGCCGAAGTTCATACCAAACAAAGAACGCGAGCAGCGCCGCTGATCCGATGAATCCACCGAACGTTCGCATCGAGTTCCAACCCGCATGCGGTCCTTCAATAACGGTGAAGACAAGAAGACCAACAGCAAGAATCGATGTGACGGTTCCGATCGAGTCGAAGGCACCGGCTTCGGGATCCTTCGATGAAGGAACAAGGAACCATCCGGCAATCAGCGCAATCCCAACAATGGGAACGTTGACGAGAAAGATCGAACCCCACCAAAAGTGTTCGAGAAGGAACCCGCCGGTCACCGGGCCGAAAGCAACAGCCATACCCGAAACCGCCGACCAAGCGCCGATCGCCTTTGCTCGTTCGGTCGGATCGGTGAAGACATTCGTGAGAATGGCAAGCGTTGCCGGAAACACAAGCGCCGCGCCGATACCCATTGCAGCGCGGGCAGCAATGAGTTGGCCCGAACTTGTCGAGAACGCTCCGAGCACCGACATCACCGCGAAGATGACCAACCCGACCTGCATCGTCCCTTTTCTTCCGATGCGATCACCGAGCCCTCCGGCAGCCAACAGCAATCCCGCGAATACGAGGCTGTAGGCATCAACGATCCACTGGAGTTCCGTTGTGGACGCACCCAAATCACGACTGAGCGTTGGAAGCGCGACATTCACAATCGTGTTGTCGACAACGACCAGGAACACACTGAGCGCCAACACCACCAAGATCAACCAGCGCCGGCGGTAAACGGTTTCAGCATTCATCGGAGACTCCGAGCCGAGAAGAGGGAAGAACCAAACTATAGGTCATTGATCTATAAAAGTAGAACGCTGACCTATAAAGTGTCGGGATGGCAAGTTCCAGCCCTCAGGCGACCAGGCATCGGACACCCTCGCTTGAGCTGACCGGTCTCGTGATCGCTGCCGCATTGCGAATCATTGGAAGCGAAGGGATCGATGCTGTCACTGTGCGTCGTCTCGCCGCCGAGGCTGATGTCGCTCCAATGAGCATCTACAACCGGTTCGGCGATATGAACGGCGTCTTCGATGCCGTTTTCCACCATGGATTCACTGTCTTCGCCGAACACCTTCGGGCATCTGATTCCACCGTGGACCCAGTGTTGGACCTTCACCGAATGGGCAAGGTCTATCGAGTCTTCGCAATTGAAAACCCCGACCTCTACCGATTCATGTTCCTGACTCCCATGGACGACCTCGAACCATCAGCGGAATCGTCCTTTGCCGCCGCCCAAGCGTTCGATGCGCTCCACAACGTGGTGATCCGATCACTCGACTCAAAGAGGTTCCGTCCCGGGAATGCGTCGGTCATCGCGCAACAGATCTGGGCGACCTGTCACGGTGCCGTTGCCCTCGAACTTCTCGGCATGTCGGAATTCGCCGATGTGAACGAAACGTATGACGCGCTACTCGTCACACTGCTGCGCGGGTTGCTCAGGAATCCAGAGGAATCTGTAGAACTCGCCTGACCCCGGGTTCGAGTTCGGTGATGTGACCTTTCCCGACCACATCTTCAGCCAACACCACCGAACCGGCGGGAAGTACGCGGCTGTCACCGTCACTCGTCGTGATCGACACCCAACCATCGAGGAACACGACGAACTGCCGACGAGGAGCGCAATGCTCAGCCGGCACCTGGTCAACTGCTTGAACATCGAGGAACTGGATCCGATCGACACTCGTGGCAAGTGAACTCCAGAGTTCGGACACACCGTGCTCTGCAGGAGTCACAACTCGATCGAGCGTCACTTCGTCAAGATGGGTTTCACCTGATTTGTCGGCCCAGATTCGCAAGTAATCCATAGCGCCGAGCCTGCCACCACAGCATCGGGAAGCCAAAACCACCCAGTGTTATCCAACGCTCAAATCACTCCGAGCCAACCAGCAACGGTCTGCACCAGCACGACTGCGGCAAGCACTGCGATCACCACAACGCAAACGAGCGCAGCGATGCGGAAGCGTGGTCCGTTCGCTGCGCTTCCCAAAACCGCGCGTCGGTTCGCCAAGATCAGAATAAAGATGAGGATGATCGGCGTGATAAGCCCATTGACCACCTGCATGTTGATGAGCAACGAAATCAGGTTGCCGGGCAGGAGCGCAACGAGGGCACCAATCAGGATCAGCGCTGTAAAGAGTCCCATGAACAGTGGTGCTTCGCGGAATGTCTTCGAGACCGATCGTTCGACACCAACTGCTTCGGCCAC
>JBAXGZ010000075.1:0-11617 GCA_037139155.1 Actinomycetes bacterium
AAGAAGCCCGTGCTCTACATGGGGGCCTATTTCTTCCCTGGCACCATCGCCTCCGATATCTCTGCCTCGTATCGACTTTGGCTTCCGAGTTACCCCTGTCAGGACTATGGCGGAAATCGCATCTGCGATCCATACACCTATCCAAGACAACCACGACTGCCCACTGGTTGGTCAGCGTGGACCTGGTGGCAGTTCTCCAGTATCGAAAAAGTCGCGGGCATTTACGCGAATGGTTTCAATAATGATCTCGGCAACGTCGATATGAACTGGTATTGCTGTGACCTTGGTTCATTGCAGGCTCTCGCTGGTAGTGGAGGAGCCGGTGGGTCACCGTTCGGAGTGTTGGACTCGGTCTCGGTGCTCGATCCAACCCGTGCCAGCGTCACGGGTTGGGCGATCGATCCCGACACTCGCGATCCCATCACGGTCCACGTGTACGTCGATGGTCAGGGCTACGCGGTCAACGCGAATGAGACCTTCCCCGGACTTGCCGAGGCCTACCCGGGATTCGGCGGAGCCCATGGATATTCCACTGTTGTTCCGGTTCCCCTCGGGGCACGCCAGGTCTGTGCCTACGGGATAAATGTCGCCTCGGGCGTGAACTCGTTTCTCGGCTGCAAATCACTCGGCGGAGACCCGTACGGAGTGGTCGACACGGTGCGAGCGGTCGGACCTGGGCAACTCGAGGTCGCTGGTTGGGCTATCGATCCGAATGGGGTGAACCCGACGCAAATTCGCGTCAATGTTGACGGTGTCGATACAGGCATCCTCGCTGATCAGAATCGACCAGATCTAGGCAATCCTGGTGGTCTCGGATCACTTCACGGGTACGCAACGATCATCCAATTGCCCACCGGCGGAACCCGTCGGGTGTGTATCACCGCAGTGAATTCAATCGGTCCTGGCGGTCCGGCTGCACTTGGCTGTCGGAACGTCACGCTTCCCGGCGGATCGCCAATCGGTTTTGTCGATTCCGCGGTTGGCGGGCTCGGTTCGATTTCGGTTTCCGGTTGGGTGGTTGACCCTGATACTGCGGCCTCGCTTGATGTTCATGTGTACGTCGATGGCGTCGGCACTGCGCTGCGCGCCAATCAAACTCGGAACGACGTTGCTGCCGGCTTCCCCGGATACGGCCCGGCTCGGGGTTACAGCGGAACGGTGACGGCTCGCGGCGGTGCACGCACGATCTGCGTCTACGGGATCAACATCGGTGTCGGTGCGAATTCGCTTCTTGGATGTCGCGTGGTGCAGGTGCCAGGAGGCGCCCCGTTTGGGGTGCTCGACTCTGTGACCTATGAGGACGGCTCCATTCGCGCGGCAGGTTGGGCAGTCGACCCCGACACAGCAGCATCTGTTCCGATTCATGTCTATGTGCAGGGACAGGGTTATGCCCTACCCGCCAACGGAGCCCGACCCGATGTGGCGCTTCTTTTCCCTGCCTACGGAGTGGCGCACGGATTCAGCGGACTCGTCCCTGCGCCCGAGGGCAACCAAACAGTGTGTGCCTACGCCATTGATGTGCTCGGCGGCGATGGGAATCGACTGCTCGGTTGTCGGACGGTCACGGTGCCTATGGGCTCTCCGGTTGGTTTCATCGACGGGGCCGTGGTGGTAAACGAGAGGGTATCGCTGAGCGGTTGGGCGCTGGATCCAAACACCGCAGCTGCAGGCCTCATACACGTCTATGTGAACGGTCGTGGGTTTGAAGTCGTCGCGAATATGAATCGTCCTGACCTCGGGAATCCATGGGGACTGGGATCTGCACACGGATGGGTCTTTTCAACACCTCAAGTGGGTAGTGGCGTTCAACGAGTATGTGTCTACGCCCTCAATATCGCCGGTCCCGGATCCCACCAGCTCCTCGGCTGTCGCGACCTTTCCTAGAACGGCGCAGGCCTTCGGCTAGCGTTAGCCGACTGTTCGGCGAACAAGGAAGGCCCCGCCCCCACATGGCAACGATCACCGAATCCGACCTCATCCGTGGAGTCCATGTCGTGGATCCCGACATCCATGGGGACGAACGGGGCTTCTTCGTCGAGACCTATCGCCGCGAATGGTTCCCTCAGGGACGCGAGATGGTTCAGGGCAACCGGGGTGATCGCCAGGCTGGCGCAATCGTGGGTCTCCACTATCACCTTCATCAGGCCGACTACTGGTACGTACCCTTCGGTACTGCCCGGGTTGTACTGCACGACCTCCGCACCGGCTCACCGACCGACGGGGCGACCCAGTGGCTCGATCTCGGCCGCCAACCCGACGGAACACATAGCCATCGAGGAGTCTTTATTCCGCCTGGTGTCGCCCATGGTTTTGCCGCTCTCACCGATATGACCATCACGTATTTGGTCGACAGCTACTACAACCCAGCAGATGAACTTGGCGTGGCGTGGGACGATCCCGCTATCGCCGCGGATTGGGGAGTTGCCGATCCGATCCTTTCTGATCGAGATCGCAAGAACCCGGCCCGTTCAGCAATCGAACCGCAGTGGCAGCCGCATTGGCGCCTGCGTCCCTGAGAGGCACGTCATGAAGTTGTTCATCACTGGTGGAGCCGGATTCATCGGATCCAACTATGTGCGACATGTTCTCGCATCGTCAGACGACGAAATAACTGTCTTTGATGCCCTGACCTACGCCGGCAACCTTTCGAGTTTGGCCGATGTTGCTGACGACCCTCGTTACTCGTTTGTCCAGGGTGACATCTGCGATCGCGACGCTGTTGCTGCGGCGATGGCTGGTCATGACATGGTTGTGCACTTCGCTGCCGAAAGTCACGTCGATCGCTCCATCGTTGATCCCGATACCTTCGTTCGCACGAATTGTCTGGGTACAAACGTGATGTGCGATGTAGCTCGACACATCGGAGTTGAGCGTTTTCTTCATATTTCTACCGACGAGGTGTACGGCTCTATCGAGGAAGGCTCATTTGTCGAAACTGACCGCCTCGGACCGCGTTCGCCCTATTCCTCCTCGAAAGCGGGCTCCGACCTCATTGCGCTTTCGTATCAGGAGACCTACGGGCTTCCTGTGATCGTCACTCGATCGTCGAACAATTTCGGTCCGTACCAGTTTCCAGAGAAGGTCATCCCGCTTTTCGTGACCAATCTCCTTGATGGCAAGAAGGTCCCGCTCTACGGCGATGGACTCAATGTCCGCGACTGGATACACGTACTCGACAACTGCGCTGGAGTCGACACGGTTCTCCGTAAGGGAACTGTTGGCGAGATCTACAACATTGGTGGCGGGAACGAAACCACCAATCGTGAACTCACTTCGATGGTGCTTGAGAACATGGGAGTCGGCGAGGAGATGGTCGAATACGTGCAAGACCGACTCGGTCACGATCGTCGATACTCGATCGACTGCTCGAAGGCGAACGCTCTTGGTTGGACCCCTTCGCGGGATCTCGACACTGCGATCGCCGAAACCGTCGAGTGGTACCGCGCGAATCGTGCGTGGTGGGAACCACTGAAGGCACGCTGACGTGCGCATCCTCATTACTGGCGCTGGAGGTCAGGTTGGTTGCGAACTCGTGCGAGTTTTCGGCACTGGTGGACATGAGGTGGCTGGGTTCGACCACATCACTCTCGACATCACCGATCGCGACAGTGTCCGGGCTGCCGTCGTCGAGTTCCATCCTGAGGCCATCGTTCATTCGGCCGCGTGGACGGCTGTCGACGCGTGCGAGGCAGATCCGGAACGAGCGTTTGCCGTCAATGGGATGGGTACCAGATTCCTGGCCGAGGCAGCGAGGCTTGTAGGTGCTCAAGTGCATTACATATCCACCGATTACGTCTTCGACGGCACAAAGGAAGGTCCCTACCTCGAATGGGATCGTACGAACCCCCAGTCGGTCTACGGGGCATCAAAACTTGCGGGGGAGCATGAACTCCACGATGGGTCCTCCGTCATTCGCACTTCGTGGGTTTGCGGGTTCCACGGTCCGAATATGGTGAAAACCATTCTGAGATTGGCTGCAGAAAATGACACGTTGTCGTTCGTTAGCGATCAACGAGGATGCCCCACGTTCGCGGATGATCTCGCCGCGATGATTGGTCGAATCGTGACGGAGCGACGTTCAGGGGTATTCCATGTCACGAATGCCGGGGCGGTTAGCTGGTACGAGTTCGCTCGCGAGGTTCTGCTTGCGAGCGGACAGGATCCCGATCGGGTCCTTCCGGTTGCGACTGTTGATCTTCAACCACCTCGACCGGCACCGAGGCCAGCGAATTCTGTTCTTGAGAATGCAGCGCTGAAATTGTCGGGAGTTCCAGCGCTCGATGATTTCCGTATTCCACTTCGCCGACTTGTTGCTGAACTGGCATCTGAAGTCCGGTAGTTGATCGCGCGCTCATTTTCAGGTCAGACGTGGATCGAGTGAGAGAAGTAAACGGAACTACGTCGAAATTCTGTTTGATTGCAGGCTTCGTTGAGTGATCTTTGGGATTTGGTCAGGTGCTTCGTAAGCGATCGCTCATCGAAACTAAACTCTTATTTCGATGTCCCTCCAACCTGAAGATCCGTTCGTCCGGGTAGTTCTCCTCAATTACAACGGGGGAGAATTGATTCTTAGAGCAGTTGCGGCGGCCGCTGCGACCGAATGGCCTCAGAATCGGATTCAGATCGTTTGCGTTGACAACGGATCTTCGGACGGGAGTGTTGACGAGATTGCATCGAAGTACCCCGACGTTCACATTGTGCGCAATGGACGGAACCTTGGTTTTCCTGGGAACAATGTCGCGATGGAAGATCTTGAGGGCGTCGATTACGTGGCGCTTGTCAACAGTGATGCCTTCGTTGAGCCGAATTGGCTTCGGAAGCTTGTCACTCGTGCCGAGGCGGATCGAACGCTTGGCGCAGTATGTCCAAAGATTCTTTTCACAGGGGAATTTGTCGGATTCAGGGTGGACCTGCGCGGCACATCTAACTCCAGTCCGCAGATGATTCGACTGCGTTCTCTTACCGTCAATGGTCGCGATGAGTTTGGTCGCTGTCATGTCGCTCGCGGAGGCGGACGTTCTTCAGATAGTGAGGGGATATTCGAGTGGATCGCTGATGGATCAATTTTGCGTTTTCCTATCGCAACCGACTTCGAGAACGATTCCATTGTGCTGAAGGTTGGCCTTCAGATAGATGATGCGTGCGAAGTCACGATCGGGGGGACGACAGCTCAATTTGTTGGAGCTAGAGAGCAGCAGACGGTTTCATTTGTTATCGATCAAATCCCGCAACGGGTTGCCGTGCTGAACAATGTCGGATCGTGGATCGATCACTCATGGACTGGGCATGAGCGAGGGCTATTCATGGTCGACGATGGCGAATTCGACCGTCCAATGGAGGTTGGCGCTTGGTGCGGAGCGGCTGTCCTGCTCAGATCTTCGATGCTTGAGGATATTGGCCTTTTCGATGATGCATATTTTTTGTATTACGAAGACACTGATCTCGCGGTGCGTGGTCGGGAACGCGGTTGGAGGTACATGACCGAGCCAACTAGTCGGGTCTTCCATGACCACTCTTCTTCAACGGTTGAGGGATCAGAGCTGGCGGCGTTCCATATCGAGAGAAACCGATTGATGTTCGCAGTGCGACATGCACCGTCTGGTGTTGCCATCAATGTCTTGTGGAGATTTTTGCTCGTGACGGCCTCCTACACATTGAGCGAACTTCGTCGCGCAGTTCGAGAGTCGCGAAGGTTCGATGGAACCGTCGTGTTCCGTCGTCTGCACTCACTGTTCGGTTTCGTAAGGGAGCTACCGAATGCCCTTAGGGTTCGGAAAAGCCTTTCCCGTCGTCGATTGGTTTCCGACAGGGAGTTAGCGGAGGCGATTTTGATGGGTGGTGCGTCTTCGGGCAGTAAGGGCGACTGACTATGATCGGGGGGTGGAAAGGCCCCGATTTTCGAATCCCGTTGGGAATGTCGGGGAAATGTCTTCCCTAGAAGACAATGACGATCGGCCCAGAGACTCGGTGCTTGATCGTGCATCGTCTTTCTGCACAGGTACCGATAGGCGTCTTTGGTGGCTTGTGGTTGCCGTGGTTGGAGCGATGATCGCGTGCTGGTCAATCGGGATGCCCTACTTTTCTGGTCCTGATGAGCCGTTACATGCCTCGAGAGCGTGGTCGGTGGTCCATGGCCAGATCATCGGAGAAGAGACGAATATTGGCGGTTTTCGTCTTGTTGAGGCGCCTGAATGGTTAGATGCGGATCGAAATGACACCTCGTGTTATCGCTTTGATCCGGAACAGATCGCCGGATGCTTTTCACTTGAACCATCGTCCGACATCGTCACGACGAGGACCCAAGGTGCGCAGCAACCGCTCTACTACGCCATTGTCGGGTGGCCATTCAGGTTCTCCGATCATGGATTGTCACTGATTCTCGTCCGGATCTGGTCTGGGTTTTTGACCGCAGCACTCATCGCTTCGACCGTGGTGACCGCGCGAAATTCCGAATTCCGCCGGTGGCTCCTTCCTGCCACTTTGCTGGCCTGCACGCCAATGGTTTTCTATATCTCGGGAGTTATGAATCCCAGCGGCATGGAAATTGCCTCAGGACTCCTGCTCTGGGTGGTTTCAATCTCAATCTTCTGTGACCGACGAATCTACGGGCGATTGTTCTGGCGTTTTGCTGCGGCCGCTTCACTTTTGATTCTGGTCCGCCAATTGGGGCCCTTGTGGTTCGTCGTGATTTTCGCCAGTTGCGTGTTGCTTTCAACGGTTGAACGTTTGAAGGAACTCCTTCGCATGCGACAGTTTCGCCTGGCGGCACTGGCAGTCGCTGCTTCAGGCGTGCTGTGGGCTTCCTGGTCCTACTTCGTGAAACCGTTGGCCATTGCCGATTCGGGGTTTGGCGTCGACGGCACCACGACCGGGCTTCTCCGGTTGCAGATCGGACGGCTCTGGTCCGTTATCCAGGAGGCAGTGGGAGTCTTTGGATGGATTGAGGTCAGACTTCCATTGGCCGTCTATTTGATCTGGATAGTTGGAGTTCTTCTCTTTGTGGGTTTCGCACTTACTTTCGGTTCCGGGAAGTACGCCGTTGCCCCGATCCTTGTTCTACTTGGAGCCATTGTTCTTCAGACTTTGGGCGAATTCAGTACCCTCAGAGAGTTGGGATTCATGTGGCAGGGGCGGTACACCCTCCCGGTTCTGGTGGGCGTTCCCTTGGTGGCAGCATTGGCAATTGGTCGAGCAAAGCCGGCGATCAAGGTGTCGAGCGTCTCAAAATGGACCGGGGGAGTTCTGCTTTGGGCGGCGTTGTGTCTTTCCTTCCACCAAGCTGAGCGTCGTTATATGGTCGGTTCCTCAGGCCCCTATCGCATCTGGGACTACGGCGCATGGAATCCGCCAGTCCCAGTAATCCTGCTGCTGGTTGGCTTCGCCGTGACTGCTGCGATGTGGGTGCTTATTTGTGCCGCATCGACAAAGTATGTTGGTCCTTCTCTCTCCAATGATGGAAATCTTTCAAAATGATCCATTTCCGTTTGCGAGCCGTCGGTGGTCTAGGAAACTGCCATGAATCTGAGGGTTTAAGGCGTTGAAGTCAGTCCGAGAACTCTGGGCCTATCGCAATCTGATCTACAACCTCGCTCAGAGAGAATTGCGCGCTCGCTATAAGAAGAGCCTTCTCGGTTGGGTGTGGTCGCTCCTAAACCCTGCGTCGATCCTCGCCGTTTACACACTCGTTTTCGGGTATCTCTTCGATGCGAAGCCTCCGGTAGCCGGAAATGGTCATACCAAAGTCTTCGCTCTTTACCTTTTCGCCGGTTTGTGGGTATGGAACTACTTCAACGGAACGGTCCTCGGCGCGATTGCCGCATTGCAATCTTCGGGCCCTTTACTTAACAAGGTGTATTTCCCTCCGGCCTGTCCAGCCTTGGCGAACACTCTGACCGTGTTGCTTCAGGCATTTATTGAAGCCGGGATTTTGCTTGTCATCATGATCCTTCTCGGCAATGTCGGTTGGGTCTTGGTCTTCTTCCCACTTCTCATTCTGTGTGTGACGTTGTTCTCGGTGGGCATTGGCCTCGCGCTGAGTGTGTATAACGTCTTCTACCGAGATGTGAATTATCTCGTGACAATCGGTATGAACGTGTTGTTCTACGCGACACCGATTATCTACTCGATCACAATGGTGGAAGAGAAGAACGAGACACTCGCCCGAATCATCGAATTGAATCCGATTGCACACTATGTCCAATGGTCGCGAGACATTTTCTACGGGCTCACGATGCCGAGCACGGTTTCGCTAGTCGCGGTGCCTCTCGCGTCCTTCTTGTTCTTTGTCGTAGGCCTCTCTGTGTTCAACCGCAAGTCACGCGACATTGCGCAGGAGTTGTGAGTACATGAGTTCAATTCGCGTCGACAACGTTTCCAAGCGGTTCCGCCTGTACACCGACCGTGCTGGCAGCGTGAAGGAACTATTTACGAGTTTCGGACGACCCAAGTACGAGGACTTTTGGGCGGTTCGCAATGTGTCCCTTGATGTCGAACAAGGCACCGTGGCAGGACTCATTGGGCACAACGGTTGCGGGAAGTCGACTCTTCTTCGGATGATGGCCGGGATCCACTTTCCGACGAGCGGCGAGGTTCATACCGACGGTCGGATTTCCGCTCTGCTCGAACTCGGAGCTGGCTTCCACCCGGAGTTAACTGGTCGGGAGAACGTCTACCTCAACGCATCGATCCTGGGGCTGAGTAAGAAACAGACCGACCAGATCTTCGACCGAGTCGTAGACTTCTCGGGTCTTGCTCCGTTTATAGATAGCCCGGTGAAGCACTATTCAAGCGGCATGTATGTGCGTCTGGGATTCTCGGTCGCGGTTCATGTCGAGCCCCAGATTCTTCTGGTCGACGAGGTCATCGCCGTTGGAGATGAAGACTTCCAACGTCGGTGCCTTGACCACATTGCAAGCCTGAAAGCTGCAGGGGTCACGATTGTTCTCGTGTCCCATGGCCTCGGCGTGGTTGGTGATCTTTGCGATCACGTGACATGGATGGATCACGGTGTTGTTCAGCAGAGTGGTGATCCCGAGACAGTGATTGGTGCGTATCTCCATGAGGTGAATGCCGTGGAGGCGGAACGTTTGCGGACGGAAGAGGGATCGACAGATTCGGTGTCCCTGCCGACGCGCACCGCCGAGGCCGAGTTAGTCGACGATTCAGGTCAGCCACTCGAGTTTGCAATCAGTGAACGTCCGGTGAATCTACGCATCCGGTTGCCACAGGAGTTGGCCGACGAGGAACACTCCTATTCGCTGGTCATCGAGACCGAATCGGGAATCATCGTCGGTGAGACCGAGATGAGCGCGCCGCTTGCTCGTTCAGGACTTCTCACTGATGATTTCACGATCCGCTGCCGATTTGATCCACTCCTTCTCGCACCGGGGATCTACGTCGGCCGTGTCCGCATTCACGGCCGTGGTGGTCGCCTTGCCGAAACGATGGGCAGTCTGGCGATCTCCTTCCGTGTTCGATCGGAATCGTCTGTTCCGGAGGGAATGTTCAGGCTTCCGGCCACTTGGCTGGAGGATCAAGGATGAGTCGTTCAAACTCCCTGAGCAGAAATGGAGACGGTTCTACCGTCGACATGTCTCGCCTTCGACACAATGTTTTAGGAGCCTGTTGATGGCCCAGTTCACGGGGCTGATGCCGAATCTGGACCCATATGGGGGAACATTCAACGCTGAGAGGGCTCGGCGTATCTCCATGCCGCGGCGAAAGATTTCCTTGCCGGGTGCGGTCTCTGGCCTGTCGGTCATCGTCCTCCATAAGGATCGCCCTGAGCTACTCGAACGCCTTTGGACCGGATTCACCAAGCTGCGAGAGCTCTTCGAAGGAGAAGGCATCGCGCTCGAACTACTCCTCGGCGATACAGGCACGACGAATCCAGAGGCGCTTGAGCTCCTTGAGAAGCCTCCATCGGGCGTCACGATCGTCAGAGATCTGACATATCAGTTTTCGCGGTGCAATAACGATCTCTTCGAGCAAGTCCGCTTCGCCACTGTGCTGTTCATGAACAACGATGTGTTCATCGATCAGAACCCCGAGGGTGTCCTTGGCGCGTATCGCGAGCACCTGAAAGATCCTCGACTCGGAGCGGTAGGAGTAGTGATGCTCTTCGAGGACGGGAACGTTCAACACGCGGGGGTCGAATTGCTCCGATCTCCGGAATTATTCGGCGTGCCATTTCACCCCGGTGCGAAGCAGCCTCCCGCTCATTCGCGAGGTGAAGCATTTGATTCGACTGCAGTGACCGGCGCGTTTTTGATGACTTCGAGTGATCTCTTTGCCCGATCGGGTGGATTCGACGAGCGTTACGTCGCCGAGTGTCAGGACATTGACTACTGCCTCCGGCTGCGGCGCGCTGGCTACCGAATTCGAACCTTCGCCGTTGGCCCGATTTTTCATATTGAAAACGCCACTCGGGACGTCGGCGAGGAGAACTGGAGTGATCGGGCTCTTTTCGTTCGTCGCTGGAGTTCGTTTGCGGAGTGCCTCTAATCATGAGGAATGTTCTTCTGCTTACCTCGGTCATGAAGCGTGGCTTCGGAGTTTCTGTCGTCGCCCGCGAAGTTGCCGACCGCATGGGGACGACCGGTTGGACCATGACGATCGGATGTCTTGAGGTTGACCAATGGTGTGCGTCTGAAGATGTGGTGATTCTCCGTCCTTCACCACAAGATATTTTCGAATACTGCGAGACCAATTCGATCGAGGTTGTGGTTGCCCAGACCACTCCGTATTTCGAGGTGTTGCCCGCTCTTGAGATGTGGATCCCTACCGTGGCCTTCGAACACGGCGATCCCACTCCGACCATGTTTGATCACGGCGTGGTCGAGCGGGAGGAGATCATCCTCAACAAGCGCAAGCGCGTTTATCCCAAGGTCGATGCTGTGCTTTCGAGTTCCCATTTCCTCCGGCATGACATTGGTTGGCTCGACGCGAAGGTCGTGCCTCTCGGATGCGATCACGTCACCGATTTCGGGACAAAGTCTCTCGGAGTTTCCGCCGTCGAATCGCCACTGCGTGTTGGCACGCTCATGCGTCTCGGAAGTGGTGAAGGGTTCTACAAGGGTCTTGATGAATACCTTGAGATTGTCGAGACCTTTCGGGGCCATTCCGGATTCGAATTCTCGATCATGGGTCGCGGTGAAGAGGACGATCGCTTGTGGTGGGAAGAACGAGGTGTGCAGTGCTATCTCAATGCCACTGATGACGAACGGTCCACTTATCTCTCCGAACTCGATGTCCTCGTCTCGCCGAGTAAGTGGGAAGGCTTCAATCTTCCTCTCGTCGAGGCCCATGCCTCGGGCACGGTCGGTCTAGCGTTCGACACGGGCGCTCATCCCGAGACCACCCCCTATGTACTTGCCCATGTCGACGATGCGGTCTTTCTGCTTGAGGAATGGGAGCGGGACCGGTCTCGGCTCATGGTCGCTTCAGAACGCTGCTACCACTACTCGCGACGGAAGTTCCTCTGGGAGGGAACCGCCATCGAACTGGGCGCGCATCTCGACGAGGTGCTCACTACTGCAAATTGGGGTCCGTGGCGTCGCAGTCGAGTAATGAAGGCATGGCGAATGCTGATAGGGCGTTATCGGATCGACGGAGTGAC
>JBAXGZ010000076.1:0-11582 GCA_037139155.1 Actinomycetes bacterium
TCGAAGGTGAGTGGCCGGTTGTCGCCAGCCGAAGGAAGCCGGAATCCGTGCTCGATGAGCGTCTGCTTACGGGAACGATCACCGGCGTACTGCCCGCGAACCTGCGGAACGGCCTGATGGCTTTCGTCCATCACAACAAGAAAGTCATCGGGGAAATAGTCGAGCAACGTGAACGGCGCTTCACCCGGTTCACGCCCATCGATATGCGCGGAGTAATTTTCGATCCCGTTGCAGAATCCAAGTTCGGCCATCATCTCGAGGTCGTACTGCGTGCGCATACGAAGCCGCTGCGCTTCGAGGAGTTTGTTCTCGCTCTCGAACTTCGCCAATTGCTGTTGAAGTTCGGCTTCGATGCGTGTCATCGCCGTTCGCATTCGATCATCGCTTGCGGCGTAGTGAGTTGCCGGGAACACAACTAGTTCTTCGAGTTCGGTGACCTTTTCTCCCGTGACTGGATCGACAACGATGATGCGTTCGACTTCATCACCGAAAAGTTCAATTCGGATAGCCGTTTCGTCGTATGCAGGATGAATTTCGATGGTGTCGCCGCGCACTCGGAACTTTCCTCGGATGAGGTTCATGTCGTTGCGTTCGTATTGCATGTTCACCAGACGACCGAGGATCGCCCGCTGCTCGTGCGTCTCGCCCTGACGGATGACGAGCATCTGATCGGCATATTCGGCGGGAGACCCGAGGCCGTAAATGCACGACACCGAGGCCACCACGATCGTGTCGCGTCGCGTCAACAGTGCCGAGGTGGCTGCATGGCGCAATCGTTCGATCTCGTCGTTCACCGACGAGTCCTTCTCGATGTAGGTGTCGGAGGCTGGCATGTAGGCCTCTGGTTGGTAGTAGTCGTAATACGACACGAAGTACTCGACGCGATTTTCCGGGAAGAACTCCCGGAACTCGTTCGCCAGCTGCGCCGCCAGTGATTTGTTGGGTGCCATCACGAGCGTCGGGCGCTGCAACTTCTCGATCGTCCACGCGATCGTTGCGCTCTTTCCCGAACCAGTGATGCCGAGGAGCGTCTGGAACCGATTTCCCGCCTCGATGCTTGCGGTTAACTGCTCAATCGCCTTCGGCTGGTCACCGGCGGGCTGAAAATCCGAGACGAGGCGAAAGGGCGGCACCTCACGAGTCTACGAAGAGTCCGGGAGAGTGCTCCCGAGGTTCAAGCGGTGGCCGTCTAACCTTGCCGAGACGGCACCTAGCCCTAGAAGAGGAACGACACACATGCGCGACGCTTTGGGTTCGGTGCAATCAGTACTAGTGCTCGGGGGTAACTCAGAGATCGCTCTCGCCATTGTCGACAAACTTGTCGCCAGTCGCTGCACCAAGGTGCTACTCGGCGTGCGATCCCCCGCATCGGCCTCGGGAACCATCAACCGACTTCGAGCAGCCGGTATCGATGCTGACACCGTCGTCTTCGACGCCCTCGATCCCGCCTCGCATACGAAGGTCATCGAAGCTGCTGTCGAGCGCATTGGCGATCTGGACATGGTCATCCTCGGGTTCGGAATCCTTGACGGACATGCTGAAATCGACACCGACCCGATGTTCGCTGCACGCGTCGTCCAGACCAATTTCGTTGGCGCTGTCTCAGCGGGGCTTGCGTCAGCAGTGCAACTTCGTAAGCAAGGACACGGAACGATTCTTTCGATCACCTCGGTTGCCGGAGTGCGTGCCCGAGCCGAGAACATGATCTATGCCGCTTCGAAAGCGGGTATGGACTCGTTCAGCCAAGCCCTCGGCGACGCGCTCATCGGCACCGGCGCACGATGCGTCGTCGTCCGACCCGGGTTCGTCCATACCCATTTGACCGACGGCATGAAGCCAGCTCCTTTCGCCACCACTCCCGAGAAGGTCGCCGAGGCCGTCATCCACGGCCTGCAGAAGAACAAAGAGATCATCTGGGCGCCCGCGATCATGATGCCGATGTTCATGACTCTTCGCCACCTCCCCCGTCTTGTGTGGCGGAAGGTCAGCGCCAGTTGAGATGACGACCACAACCCCACCCCCCTCTCACCTTCTTGGTGGCATCGTCCGAGAACTGCGACCGAAGCAATGGATCAAGAACGTCTTGGTTTTCGCTGCTCCGGTCGCTGCTGGCCTTTTCGATAATCGCAGGACCGACCTCGAGGCCCTCGGCGCCTTCGGATGTTTCTGCGCAGCGGCGAGCGCGACCTACTTGATCAACGATGCGATGGACATCGACTCCGATCGTCAACATCCGGTCAAAAAGAATCGCCCAATCGCCGCTGGGGTTGTTCCCCTCGGTCTCGCTTATGTGCTGGCCATTGCGCTGTTGGTCGTCGCCGTAGGCGGCGGGTTCCTCATCCGCAGAGACTTCGGGTTGACGATCGTCGCCTACCTTGCTCTCACCACTCTCTATTCGCTTTGGCTCAAGCGATTACCAATCCTCGACATCTTCGCCGTCGCCGCCGGATTCGTGCTGCGTGCCATCGGTGGAGCAACCGCAACCGGACTGCCCATCTCGGAATGGTTCTTCATCGTCACCAGTTTCGGTGCACTGTTCATGGTCACTGGCAAACGTGCCGGCGAACGCGCTGACCTCGGTGACGACGCCCTCTCCGTCCGCCCCGCGCTTGCCGCGTACTCCCCGCAGTACCTCAACTACCTCAAAGCCGTTTTCTCTGCGGGAACACTCATCACCTACTGCTTGTGGGCCTTTGCATCAGCGCAGGAATCAACCAATGGTTCTGTGCTCTTCCAGTTATCCATTGTTCCCTTCGCCATCGCGATCCTCCGCTACGCCCTCCTCCTTGAACAAGGGAAGGGCGCTGAACCGGAGAATCTCGTCCTGTCCGATCGAACCCTCTTGGTCGCTGGTGCGATCTGGGCGATCATCTACGCCAGTGCCGTCTACGCCTCCTGAACCGGCGGCCTCGAGGGCCGTTCCTGCACCGACCGAACTCTTCGGCTGGGGTCGCACCGCACCATCGGGAGCCGATGTTCGTCGCCCCACCTCGCCGATTGAACTGCGTCGCGCTCTTCCCACTTCCTTCGACCGAGGTCTCATCGCTCGCGGTCTCGGTCGCAGTTATGGCGATGCCGCGCAAAACGCCGGTGGAACAGTCATCGAGATCACCGACGTCGCGGCGTTCACCATTCACGAGTCCGATCCCCGCTCCGACACTGTGCTGGTCACCGCCGATGCCGGAGCATCGATTGACCGACTCCTGCACGCGCTTGTCCCCCAAGGTCTCTTCGTACCGGTCACTCCTGGAACTCGTTATGTCACGGTGGGCGGCGCGATTGCTGCCGACATTCACGGGAAGAACCACCACCTCAAGGGATCGTGGTGCGATCACGTGGTCTCGCTCCATCTGCAACTTGCCGATGGCTCAGTGGTCGAGATCGGGCCCGAGCAAGATCCGGAACTGTTCTGGGCCACCGCTGGAGGCATGGGACTGACCGGCGTCATCCTTGACGCCACCTTCCGCTGTCCGAGGATCGGTTCAAGCCAACTGCTCGTCGACACTGACCGCGCCTCCGACCTTGAAGCGGTCTGCGAACTCATGAGGAGTGGCGACCACCTGTACAACTACTCGGTGGCATGGATTGATCTCATGGCCACGGGAAAGAACATGGGTCGCTCCGTGCTCACCCGAGGCCGTTTCGCCAGCGCTGACGAAGCAGCACCCAAGATCGGCGCCGATCCCTACACGTACAACGCCAACGAACTCGTCAGTGCGCCACCGTTCCTGCCGGCCGGCCTTCTCAACAAACTCACGATCCGCGCCTTCAACGAGTTGTGGTTCCGGAAAGCACCCGTCGAACGGCGTGACGAACTGCAATCGATCCCAACGTTCTTTCACCCACTCGACATGGTCCGTGGTTGGAATCGCATCTACGGACCAGCTGGATTTCTGCAGTGGCAGTTCGTCATTCCCTTCGATGCGACCAGCACCCTATTCACCATCGTTGAGGAACTGAGCCAGTCCGGCTGCACCTCGTTCCTCGCAGTGCTGAAGTCGTTCGGCGAGCACAATGCCGCACCGCTCTCGTTCCCTTCAGCGGGTTGGACTCTCGCGCTCGATATTCCCGCCGGTGTCACCGGGCTCGGTCCGCTTCTCGATCGTCTCGATGATCTCGTTGTCGGAGTGGGCGGGCGTATCTACTTGGCCAAGGACAGTCGGGTGCGACCCGAATTGCTGCCAATCATGTATCCCCGCCTCGATGAATGGCGCGCCGTTCGCGAACGCGTCGATCCCAATCGCAAGATGATGAGCGATCTCGCTAGGCGTCTCGGGTTGTAACCAGACTCACTTGGCGTTGCGTTTGGTTTGAATCCATTCCCAACACTCATCGATTCGCGTCATGAGTTCTTCTTGTGATCCATCGTTGGGAACAATGAAGGCAGCAACCGCACGCCGTTCGTCCCGAGTTGCCTGCAACTTCATTCGCGCCCGAGCATCATCGGCATTGAAGCCGCGGAACTCGACGAGACGCTGCACCGCAAGTTCAGGATCGGTGTCGACCACGATGATGCCCTCTGTCTCATACGCCTTCGACTCAACAAGGAGTGGCACGTCGAGGATCACCACATTCTCAGTGTCGCGTTTGGCGTCAATCCGTCGATCAATCTCCTCCCCCACCTTGGGGTGGACGATGGCATTGAGCGCTTTGAGTTCCTCGGGATCATTGAAGACGATGTCAGCGACGGCTTGACGATTCAACGTGCCATCGGCGGCAAGGATCGTTTCACCGAAGTGTTCAACCATCGCCGACAGCACCGCACCGCCGGGAGACTGAAGTTCACGGACGACGAGATCAGCATCGATGACGACCGCTCCTCGGCGGGCGAACTCCGCCGACACCGTGGACTTTCCCGAACCGATTCCGCCTGTGAGGCCAAGTAGGAGCATCGCCGGAAGGTACCAGAGCGCGTCTCGGTAATTTTCCGCGCTTTTCGCTCACACTTTCGCTGAGCCTGCCGATACGTATGGCATGACGACAACAACGACATTCCAAACCCGATCCACCCTTACCGACTGGCGGGGCTTCCCCGTCACGATCACCCGCCGAGAGGAGGAAGTCCTCCAGGCGATCTGCGACGGCTGCTCAACCCCAGAGGTGGCCTCACGGCTGTATCTGTCGCAGAAGACCGTGAAGAACCACCTCGCGTCGATTTACCAGAAACTCGACGCGCGTGACCGCACACAAGCAGTGCTGATCGCACTGCGGATGGGAATCGTCACACTCAATTGATCACCGGCCGATGCCGGTGAACCTCACTCGGCGGTATCGGCCTCTGCCGTGTCGGTCTCTGCGGTGTCGGTCTCTGCAGAAGCAACTGCTTCTTCGGAGGTCGGCACCGGCGGGATCGAGGTGTCGCCCTGCTCGGCGTAGTACTCAGCCCACGCTTCTTGCGCTTCAGTGGTCTCGCCACCGATGTAGTTGCCCTCGGAGTCGTAGGCATGCTCACCGAAGTGCTCTTGGTATTCGGCGGCGACAATGCCACCCTCGGCGGCCTGCTTAATCGACAGGCTGATCCGACGACGTTGCAGATCGAGGTCGATGATCTTGACCCAGAGTTCTTCACCGGGGGTCACGACCTGCTCAGGAAGATCGACATGATGGGCGGACATCTCAGAGATGTGCACGAGTCCTTCGATACCGTCGCCCACCTGAACGAATGAACCGAACGGCACAAGCTTGGTGACCCGGCCGTAGACCAGTTCGCCGACCTGATGGGCGGTAGCGAATTCCTGCCACGGATCTTGCTGCGTGGCCTTGAGCGAGAGGCTGATGCGCTCACGATCAAGATCGACCTCGAGAACCTGGACATCGATTTCGTCGCCGACCTGCACAACTGAACCGGGGTGGTCGACGTGCTTCCACGACAGTTCCGAAACGTGGACGAGGCCGTCCATACCGCCGAGATCGACGAACGCACCGAAGTTGACGACCGAGGACACGACGCCGCGGCGATTTTCGCCCGGCTTGAGGTTGGCGAGGAAGTCTTCGCGCTGTTCCTTCTGGGTTTCTTCGAGCCAGCCACGACGAGACAGAACGACGTTGTTGCGGTTCTTGTCGAGTTCGATGATTTTGGCTTCGAGGGTGCGGCCGACATAAGGCGCAAGGTCACGGACACGACGAAGTTCAACAAGCGATGCGGGAAGGAAGCCGCGCAGGCCGATGTCGATGATGAGACCGCCCTTGACGACCTCGATAACCGGGCCGCTGACGACGCCGTCTTCTTCTTTAATCTTTTCGATCGTTCCCCAGGCACGCTCGTACTGTGCGCGCTTCTTGGAAAGAACGAGACGTCCTTCTTTGTCTTCCTTCTGAAGAACAAGTGCTTCGATGACATCGCCCATGGAGACGATCTCAGAGGGATCGACATCGTTGCGGATCGAAAGTTCGCGAGAAGGAATGACACCTTCGGACTTGTAACCGATATCGAGGAGAACTTCATCGCGGTCAACCTTGACCACGGTGCCTTCAACGATCTGTCCGTCTTCCACCTGCACCATCGAGGCCGTGTAGGCCTCGTCGAGTGAAAGTCCACCAAGATCGTCTTCGATCACCTGACGCGGCACGTAGGTGCCATCTGCGGCGAAACTCCCCATGCCTGCGGGTGCTTCAGCAACGGGGGCGGCGGCCGGAGTGGCCTCTTCGATGATGGACTGCTCGGACACAGGTGTTCTCTCTTCGATGGACAGGAAGTAGGGGATAGGACAACCTCCCCGCAGGCGCGAGGAAGAACGGCAAGGCTAGACCTCGGTCCACAGGACCCGCCAGCCCGCTCCCGGGGCTCAGACCGCAGGGCGGGTGGCCACGAGCAGGAATTCCGGCCGATTGATCTCCGGTGTCCGACGGGCGTACTCACCCGGGGTCACCGACCACACTGCGTCGACGACCAAACCCGCGCTGGCGGCCATGAGCCGGAGTTCTCGGGGCGTGAAGCAGGTTGTCCACAGATCTCGACTGGTTTCGGTGCCATCTGGGGCTCGGAGAGGGGCCGACTCGTGGTTCACGCCGGCATCAGCATCGAAGGTGTCAATGTCCTCGAGCCAGCGGATCTGGAAATAGGACGAAAAGGCCGAGACCGCGATGCGACCGCCGGGACGGAGGGCCCGGGCCATGCCGTCGAGCACCACCCCATCGGGATCGGGGCCGACCGCCCCCGCTCCCCCAGCGAGACCAAAGGCGCCCTGACACAGCGATATCACTGCGTCGAACTCGGCATCGAAGGAAAGGGCACGGGCATCGAGTCGCTCGAAGGTCGCACCTTCGGGCGCCCCATCACGGGCGAGATCGACGAAAGTCTGCGCGATATCGATCCCGTGAACGGAAAGTCCCCGTTCGGCCAGTGCATAGGCATGCCGGCCGGGGCCACAACCGACGTCGAGGACTCGCATCCCCGGCTCGAGTCCGAGCTCGTTCACAAGGAACTCAACCTCGTTGGCCGTGCCCATCGTGAACGAGTAGCGCAAATACGAGGTGCCGAGATGATCGGCGATGCCCTCGAACCAGTGACCCTCAGCAGAGTTGGTCACGTCAGCCCTTCGCCGCGGCCCATGAGTCTCCGTGGGAGAGGTTCACCTCGAGGGGCACTCGGAGGTCGAAGGCACCCGACATCGCGTCGAGCACGATCGCCGTGACCGAATCGAGATCCGCGGGAGGCACTTCACAGATCACTTCATCGTGCACCTGCAGGATGAGTCGACTCGTCGAACCCGCAGCATCGAGAGCACGATCGAGACGAATCAGAGCCACCTTGAAGATGTCTGCGGCAAGTCCCTGAATACCTGCGTTCATTGCCTGACGTTCGCCCGCTTGGCGAATCCGAAAGTTGTCTGACGCGAGTTCGGGGATCTGGCGGCGGCGACCGAAAAGGGTTTCGGTGTAGCCCTTCTCGCGAGCTTCGGCGATCGTGCGGTCCATGTAGTCGTGCACCGCGGGAAACGCCACGAAATAGGCATCGAGGATTTGTTGGGCTTCACCAATAGGAACGCCCAAGCGCTGTGCAAGACCGAATGCTTCCATTCCATAAGCGAGTCCGTAGCTGACCATCTTTGCTTTCGAACGTTGCTCAATGGTGACCGTCTTCGGATCGACATCGAACACGCGAGCTGCAGTTGCGTTGTGAATGTCTTGGCCCGATTCAAAGGCGCCGATCAAACCGGGATCTTCGGCGAGATGGGCGATGCATCGAAGTTCAATCTGGTTGTAGTCGGCGATGAGGAGCGTGTAACCCTTGGCAGGAACAAATGCTTTACGGAACTCGCGACCAAGTTCGCTGCGCACGGGAATGTTGTGAAGGTTCGGAGCATCAGAACTCAGGCGGCCCGTACGAGCAACAGTCTGATTGAAGGTGGCATGAATGCGTCCATCGGGACCGATCTCGGCGAGTAAGCCTTCGCCATAGGTCGAGCGAAGTTTCTCGACCTCCCGGTAGGCAAGAAGATGCTCGATGATCGGATGTTCACCGACCAACTTTTCGAGTGTTGCTGCGTCGGTGGAGTAACCGGTCTTCGTCTTCTTCTGCGGAGTCAGTTCGAGTTTCTCGAAGAGGATCTCGCGCAGTTTCACGGTGGAGTTCACATTGAACTCCTCGCCTGCATCGGTCCAGATCAGCGCGCGTAGTTCATCGCATCGTGTAACGAGTTGATCGCGAAGTTTCCGAAGCTCGCCTTCGTCGACGCCGACGCCCAAGATCTCCATGCGAGCAAGCACTCGAACCAACGGGACTTCGATATCGGCGTTGAGGTCGGCCAGGCCACGATTGGCAAGCATTTCTTCGAGGGGATCAATGAGCGCATTGACTCCGAGAGCACGGCGAGACGCACGCTGCGCGAGGGCGGAAGAATCGGCACCCCCGAAATCAAGTTGGCCTTCGTCCTGACCATCGTCTTGGGGTAGACGAGCATTGGCGTAGCGATCAAGCAACGGTTCGAGGGAGTAACGGGTCTCGGCTGGATCGAGGAGGTACGCCGCGATCATTGTGTCGAGGGCGAGTGAACGCAGATCGATTCCACACGTATCGAGGCCGCGCAGAAGCGCTTTGGCGTCATGAGCCGCCACTGGTCGGCCACCATCGGCGAACAAGGCACCAGCCGCTGCTGCAACCTTCGGAGCAGCGAGCGTCTCAGCAGGAATCCACACCACTTCGCCGAGTGACGCATCGGTCACGAGGGCCAGACCTTCGAAATCAGAACGACCTTCATCGCCAGCCCACGAGCCTGCTGCCGCGAGAGGAGTACTGATCTTTGCGAGATCACCGAACAACGCGATCGCGTCTTTTTGGGTCGCTACATCAGTTCGCTCTGCTTCGAGAACACTGGACCCGCCCGCATCAGCCGAATCGTTCGTCGCTCCCAGAACATCAACCAAACGGTCGAACAACTGGCGGAACTCGAGGAAGTCGAAGAGTTGGCGAATTTCGGCAAGATCAAAATTGCCGATTTCGAGTTCATCGAGATCGACGGTGACCGGAGCGTCAAGGCGCAACTTCATCAATTCGATATTCATGCGCGCCTTGTCCTCGTTCTCGGTGAGGTTCTGGCGCAGTTTCGGGGTGAGTTCGTCGAGATGTTCGTAGATGCCGTCGATCCCGCCGTATTGATTGATGAGCTTTGCTGCTGTCTTCTCGCCTACTCCCGGCACGCCGGGAAGATTGTCCGACGGATCGCCGCGCAGGGCGGCGTAGTGCACATAGTCGGTGGGTTTCACTCCCGTGCGTTCAAAGATGCCCGCTTCGTCATAGAGCGCGTAATCGGAGACGCCGCGCTTGTTGTAGAGCACCTTGATATGCGGGTCATGAACAAGTTGGTAGCTGTCACGATCACCAGTCACGATGATGACGTCGTCACCACGAGCCTCAGCCTCTTTGGCGAGTGTGGCGATGATGTCATCAGCCTCGAATCCGACAAGATCGAGAACAGGAACACGAAGTGTCTCGACTACTTCGCGAACGATTCCCATCTGCTGACGAAGCAGATCGGGGGTTGCATCGCGATTTCCCTTGTAGGTCGAGAGTGCCTCGTGACGGAATGTCGGCTCGGACCGATCGAAAACAACCGCAAGATGGTCAGGTTTCTGATCACGAAGAAGATTGACCAGCATCGACGTAAAGCCGAAGACCGCGTTGGTGACCTGACCCGAGGCTGTGGCCATATCGGTGGGAAGAGCAAAGAACGCCCGATAGGTCAGTGAGTTCCCGTCGATCAGCATCAGCGTTGTCATGGAGTCTCCGGGGTGACTGTGCCGCCGATGATCGCGTCGGCGACCAGGCGCATTGTCGTGCGATCACGCATTGCGGTCTTCTGGATGAACGAGAACGCTTCGGCCTCGGTCATCGAATGCGTGTCCATGAGGACACCTTTCGCCCGATCAACGATTTTGCGGGTCTCGAGTTGCTCTTCAAGAGTCTTGGTCTGCTCGGTGAGGGCACGAAGTTCTCGAAAGCGGCCGACAGCCAACTCGATCGCCGGGACGAGGTCGCTACGCTGAAATGGCTTCACCAGATAGGCGAGGGCGCCGGCATCGCGCGCTTCTTCGATGAGATCGCGCTGGCTAAATGCGGTCAACACCAGAACCGCACACAATTGGTCGGCGGTGATTTGTCGAGCGGCGGTGAGACCGTCGATCCCGGGCATCTTGATATCGAGAATCGCAATATCGGGCTGCAGATCGCGCACGAGGGCCACGGCTTCGTCGCCGCGTCCGGTTTCGCCAATGACCTCGTACCCCTCTTCCTCGAGGGTTTCTTTCAGGTCGAGTCGGATGATCGCCTCGTCCTCGGCGATGACGACACGAGTCGGCAACGGTGCAGCCCCTTCGGAGTGGAGGTCCGACCAAGTGCGGACCATCCGGCGATGGTACCGGTTCAGGCGATGGTCTCGTTGAGCCGGTCGAGTAACTCGTCCTGTTGGAGTTCCAGTCGACCGATATCGGCCATGACCTCGTTGCGGTGCCGTTCCATCGCTTCGAAATGACGAGCCGCCACGCGATGTTCCCGCTCGGCGATCGGGGTTTCCGAGACCAGAGAGCGGATGCGGGCATCGTTTGCCTCGTCGGCGAAATGGTCGAGTTGCTCGTTGGCAACGGCAAGATCGCGACGCAGACCGCGGAGTTGCACACCGATGTCGGTGAGCCGTCGTTCCAAGGTCGCCCTAGTCATGGCGGCGAAGTGTATGACCGAGCTGGCCTCAACCGACAGGAGGTCCGATTGGGGTCCTCGCTGGGCCCCAGAGCCCCCGCTTCCACGGGAGCGAAGAGAGGCCTTCGGACAGTTGGTAGCGTGGCGCCCGCACCCCTGCGGCGGTGCTGGAATTGGCATACAGGGCGGGCTCAAACCCCGCTGCCCTTCGGGGCTTGAGGGTTCGAGTCCCTCCCGCCGCACAACAACCTTTCCCGGTCCTCGATCGGGGAAGAATGAAACCGAAGTGACCGCCTCCGAGTCAGAGCATTGACGCCACTGACCCACGAGCGAAAGCCGCCTGCCACACAATGATCGTCTTTACCTTCCCAGGCCAGGGATCCCAGAAACCCGGCATGGGAGACGCGTGGCGGGACCACCCCTCCTGGGAGTTAGTTACCGAAGCATC
>JBAXGZ010000077.1:0-11575 GCA_037139155.1 Actinomycetes bacterium
GGAATGAACGTGTTGCTCGCAACCGCTCCCCAATCGGGCTTCCCGAGAATGGCTGCGATCGGATAGGTGATGAAGGCGAGACCGAGCAGGAGGAACACTCGCTCGGCATAGCGGTAGTTGCCGAACACCACGACTGCCCAAATCGCGACCGCGCCTATGGGAATGGAGATGTACCGGGAAACTCCGAAGAGTTCGAAGGCGGCACCAATCCCGGCGAACTCGGAGACGACGAGTCCAAGATTGGCGATAAGCAAACAGACGATGGCAAATGCCGACGCGCGCAATGGAAACTGCTCGCGGATCAACGACATCAAGCCTTCGCCGGTATGTGCCCCGAGCCGAGCCGACATCTCCTGCACGATCACCAAGGCAATCGTCACCAACAACATGACGAACAAGGTTCGATAGCCGAACTGCGAACCGGCCGATGCGTAGGTCGCGATGCCACCGGCATCGTTGCCTGCGTTCGCGGCGATTAGGCCCGGACCAAGAACAGCGAGCCACACCATCCAGCGTCGGCGACGCTTGGGAGCACTGGGGCGCAAACCGCCAGTGGACAGTGGTTCGTTAACGGACTCGGTCATGGCAGGCCGATTCAGGCGAGCAACCGAGTGAACGGTCGACGATTGGATTCGTGCTGAGGAATGAGTGCATCGACAACGTCGTCAGCGAGGATTCGACCGATCGGGCGGCCGTCATCGTCAACGACGACGATGGACGAACCACGGTTTTCAACGAAGGATTCGATGACGTCCTCGATGGGGGATTCCACCGTGACGGTGACAGGCCATGGCGATCCGATGAGTGATCGAAGGGTGTCGTCCGGGCTGGCCATGAAGAGGTCGATCATCAAGATGTCATCCAAGAGGGTCCCGTCAGTTTCGAGGACGAGTACTGACTCAAGCCGGGCGATGTCCTCGGCCTCTTCAAGGTGGCGCCGAGCGTCGGAAACGGTGAGGTCGGCATCGAAGGTGAAGAGCGCCGTCGTCATAAGACCTCCGGCGGTTTCCTCGTCGTAACCCACGAGGCGAAGCAGTACCTCGGCATCTTCACGATCCATCGCCGACAGCAACTCCTCGCGAGTTTCGTCGTCAAGATCGCGAAGAGCCTCGGCCGCTTCGTCAGGCTCCATCTCGGCCAGCAAGGACGCGGCCTGCCCCGGATCGGCATCACGAAGAAGCACTGCGAGTTCGTCGGGCTCCATTTCCTCGAGCGCGTCGGCTGCGGTCTCGGCATCGAGGGCAGCGAGGAGTTCTTGACGCTGCGATCGACCAAGTTCCTCGAGGAGGTCGGCAAGTTCGCCGGGACGCAACCGACGTAGTTCGCTATTCGCCCGGCTCAGTCGCACGGGTTCACCAGGGTCAGAGAACGGTTGGATGGCCGCCCAATCGATGACGCGATCGGGATGCGGTCGCACGCGCCACCGCGCCGGACCAAGTCGACGAACCAACGATGAAAAACCAACATCGGCGCCGACCAACCGATAGCCGCCACCAACCCGGGCAAGGAACAGGTCCGCAGCACGAAACACGCGAACTCCGTCGACATCGACCATCTGATGATCGATGACATCGTCAACAAGCTTCACTTCGTTGTCTCGTCGCGCGAACTCGCGAAGATCAACCTTCGCTGACCGCAGAACAATTCGCCGCTGCTCAAGTTCACCGATCTTGTCGGCCGACACCCAGGTGAGCTGACGTCCGACACGAACGACCAGTCCGGTCAGCGGCGGATATGGCTCACCTTCCCATCGCACCACAAGATCGACGAGACGACCCACTTCGATGCCTGATGAATGAACGACGGACGCGCCCGTGAGGCCCGATACCGAAAGTAGGGATTCAGAAACGGCCTCGAGGGCGAGGAGACGTTTCGTTCTCTGTTGTCGACGTTGCACAATGGCGCGCGGGGCGTTGAGGGTCTGCGGCATGACGGACTCCGATCGTGGAGGTGGGCGGATGCCACCGACTCCAACGCGACGCCCGCGATCGGCGGGATTCCTCAGTCAGCGATGGAGGAGGCGACACATGACACGAAGCACGTACTTGGGGGCTCGCTCGCTGGCATGTTGGTCACCTCCTTGCATTCTCGACGCCGACTTTTCGTCGACAAGACGACCTACGTTCTAGCATCTGCGCCTCAAAATTCCCCCATTGATACCACTGCCCCAATGAATTCGCTCATGGTTCGCCTCCGGTTCACGGTCGGGCAGGATGGGAGCATGGCGATAGCACCGGTGATCTTGCTCCCCCCTTCCGAGGGAAAGGCTGGAGGTGGAAGCGGACCAAAGGTTCAGGTTTCCAACCTTTCGTTCCCTCAACTCGAAAGCGCTCGCAACACTGTGCGGTCCGCACTTGCAGCGAGCATGAAGACGAACGAAGCGGCACGATCCAAACTGCTCGGGGTCAAGGGCGTCGCACTTGAGAATGCGACGGCAACGAATCGCGTCGTGCTTACATCGCCAACACTGCCGGCTATCGACCGTTACACCGGAGTGCTGTACGACGCTCTCGATGCCCAATCACTTTCTGCTCGCGATCGCCAGAGACTTTCTGACCAGGTGCTCATCTTCAGCGGACTCTGGGGCGTGGTTCGCCCCGACGACCTCATCCCCGATTACAAGCTGAAGATGGGTGCGTCGCTTCCAAAGGTTTCGAAGGTGACGACCTGGTGGCGCCGTCCGCTCACTGACGCGCTCGCTCCCACCGTCCGGGGCGCGACTGTTTGGAATCTTCTGCCGAAGGAACACGACAGTGCGTGGGCCCCCTTCAGTAACGACGCCGACCCGGCCGATCTTCCCAGCGCCATCTTTTCGGTGAAGTTCCTTGATGAGGGACCACCGACAAAAGATGAACGTAACTTCACGACCGTTAGCCATTGGAACAAACTGCTGAAGGGTGCGCTGGTCAGATTCATTCTTGCGACCGGCGCCGACGACCCGAAGGCCCTCACCAAATTCCGACATCCCGAGGGATACCGCTTCGACCGAACCCTCACCGAGACGACGCCGACGGGCACGATTCTCAGCATGGTGCGACCCGCACCCTGACGATCACCAGTGGTGTGAGTGGGCCGAGTCACAAGCGGTTCACGGCCGTAGGGTGGAACCTATGGCCAGCGCGAAGGACGCCTCGCAGCTCGAACGTATCGATCTGCCCGTTGAGGGCATGACCTGCGCTGCATGTGCAACGCGAATTGGTAAAGGCCTCGGCAAGATCGAAGGCGTTTCGCAGGCTGATGTGAATCTCGCCGCAGCACGAGCAACGGTGCACTTCGATCCGAGAATCACCGACAGAGACGCGTTCGCCCGCAAGATCGAATCGCTTGGCTATCACGTGCCCGATGTCGATCGCCACGACGAGGCCGAAGCCGCCTACGCCCGGGCTTTGGGAATTCGCTTAGTTGTCGCGACAGCGCTCACCATCCCGTTGGTCCTGATCTCAATGGTTCCGGCGTTCATGTTTGCCAACTGGCAGTGGGTGGCGCTCGCGTTAAGCACGCCCGTTGTCTTTTACTGCGGCTGGGGATTTCATCGGGCCGCGCTCCTTAACCTTCGTCACGGCACCGCAACGATGGACACCTTGGTGTCGATGGGAACGCTGGCGGCGTGGATCTGGTCAACGGTTGCATTGGTCTTCCTCGGTGCCGCCGATTCCAACTCTGGATCGATGTCGGGGATGTCAGGAACGTCCTCGGATGCACATGTGTATTTCGAGACTGCAGGCGTCATCATTTCGCTCATCCTGCTCGGCAAGTGGTTCGAAGCGCGGGCTCGACGTCGCTCGGGCGACGCCATCCGCAAACTGGCCGAACTTGGGGTGAAGACCGCTCGCCTTGAGGACGGAACCGAAATCGCTCTCGATGAACTCACTGTTGGTGTTCGTTTCGTCGTCCGGCCCGGCGAGAAAGTCGCAACTGATGGCGTGGTGGTCGACGGTCATTCAGCGATCGACATGTCGATGATCACCGGCGAGCCCGTTCCCATCGAGGTCGGGCCAGGAGACAACGTGGTCGGCGCGACCGTCAACGCAAACGGTCACCTTGTCGTTGAAGCAACGCGCGTCGGCAACGACACCGCACTCGCTCAGATCGTGAAACTTGTCGAGGACGCGCAAGGCTCACGGGCACCGATCCAGCGTCTTGCTGATCGAGTGGCCGGTGTCTTTGTTCCGATCGTCTTCGCCATTGCAATCGCAACAATCATCGGATGGACCATCACCGGTCATCCCGCACAAGAAACGTTCTCGGCTGCGGTCGCTGTGCTGATCATCGCGTGTCCGTGCGCACTCGGGCTGGCCACACCAACTGCGATCATGGTCGGCACGGGCCGCGGCGCGCAGCTCGGCATCATCATTAAGGGCGGCGAAGTCCTCGAACAGACGCGTCGGGTTGATGTCGCCGTGCTCGATAAGACCGGCACGCTGACCGAGGGCCGCATGGAACTCATCACTGTGGTCACCAAAGATCCCGACGGGGCCGATGCTGCGCTGAATCTCGCCGCTGCGGTCGAAGCACGATCGGAACATCCCATTGGGGCGGCGATTGTCGCGGCCGCTAACGAGAAACGGCCAGGGCTCGCCGACAATGCCCCGGTCACCGATTTCGAGAACCTCCCTGGCCAGGGCGTGACTGCGACCTTTACCGGCGCAAGCGGCATCGGTTTCCGGATCGGGGTTGGTCGCCGTTCTCTGTTCCAGCCACTTTCCCAACTCCTCGACACCGCCGTCACCGACGCAGAGGAATCAGGGAACACCGCTGTCATCGTTGGCACCAGTCATTCGCACGAGAATCCACTCGAGGGAACTGGGGTTCTCGTAGTCGCCGATCGACTCAAGGCCACAAGCGCCGAGGCGGTCGCCGATCTGCACGAACTCGGCCTCGAAGTCGTGCTGCTCACCGGCGATAACCGTCGAACTGCTGAATCAATCGGAGCTCTGGTCGGTGTCGATCGCGTCGTGGCCGAGGTGCTTCCCGCCGACAAAGTGGCCGAGATTCGCCGTCTCCAGTCCGAGGGCCGCATGGTGGCGATGGTCGGTGACGGCATCAACGATGCTCCAGCACTCGCTCAAGCCGACCTCGGCATTGCGATCGGCACCGGCACCGATATCGCCATTGAAGCCAGCGACCTCACGATCGTGAGTGGCGATCTGCGCGCTGCCGCCGACGCCATCGCCCTTTCGCGGAGAACGCTTGCGACCATCAAGGGAAATCTGTTCTGGGCCTTCGCCTACAACGTCGCAGCGATTCCCCTTGCTGCGTTCGGCGTACTCAACCCAATGATCGCCGCCGGAACGATGGGTTTCTCTTCGGTCTTCGTGGTCACTAATTCACTTCGCCTGCGTAGATTCAAAGGCGTCCGCCGACACTCCCCCACAAAGGACTGATCATGACGACACGCACCTATTCGGTTCCGGGAATCTCCTGCGGTCACTGCAAAAGCGCGATCGAAGGCGAACTCACACCTCTTGATGGCGTCGAAAGCGCTGTCGTCGACATCGACGCAAAGACCGTGACGGTCATCGGCAACATCACCGAAGACGCCGTACGGGGCGCCGTCGACGAAGCGGGCTACGAAGTCGCCTCGGTGCACTGAGTAGCGACTCTCGATGCAGCGGAACAACGAACGAAACGACTGACTTAGAGAGTTCCGTCGACCAGCCGTCGGCGAATCTCAACAGCACGTTCTCGAACTGAGTCGAGATCTTTGAGCTTGCGCATCGAACCGAGTTGATTTCCCAATCGGTGATTCGATCGGAGCGAAGGTTCGTTACGGGCGAGGAAGTCCCAGTACAGGGTGGTGAACGGACAAGCGTGTTCACCAATTCGTTTCTTTGGGTCGTAACGACAATCGCCGCAGTGGTCGCTCATTCGATTGATGTAAGCCCCACCGGATGCGTAGGGCTTCGTGGCCATTCGCCCGCCGTCGGCATAGAGCGCCATGCCGATCACATTGGGGAGCATCACCCATTCAGCGCCATCAACGAACGATTTCCACATCCAGTCAACGAGCGCTTCGGGACGAACGCCTGCCGTGAGCGAAAGGTTTCCGAGGATCATCAGTCGTTCGATGTGATGCGCCCACGCACGATCATCGATGGCCTGCACCGTGTGCGCGACGCAGGCCATGTCGGTCTGGCCGCCCACGAACGCAGCCGGAAGAGGTGCGTCTGCTTCAAGCGCATTGAGTTCTCGATACTCGGGCATCCATAGCCAATAGAGACCCCAGACATATTCGCGCCATCCGATGATCTGACGAATGAATCCCTCGGCCGACGCGATGGGGATTTTCCCGCTGCGATACGCAGTGTGAGCAGCATCGACAACTTCCCGAGGGTGAAGCAGCCCAATGTTGAGGTACGGACTCAGCACGGAATGCGCAAGTTTCCATTCCGAAGCGAGAACCGCATCCTCATGAGGACCGAAAAGGGGCAACACCTCGTCGATGAACTGATGAAGGCGCTTGAGGGCACCCTTCCGACTTGTCGCCCACAGCCCTTCGGGTGCCGCACCGAATGCCTGCGGAGAGCGGCGGGCGATATCGGCGATCACGTGCGCATCGATGGCATCGAGTTGGTCGATGATGGGCGCAGGCCATGACCGTCCGTCCGTCGGTGGCGGTTCGCGATTGTCAGCATCAAAGTTCCACTTCCCCTCGACTGGATCCTCGCCATCCATGAGGAGATCGAGACGACGTCGCTGCCACCGGTAGAAGTCCTCCATCTTCAGGCTCTTGCGCGAGCCGGCCCATTCGGCGAACGCGTCCACACTGCACAGGAACTGATCGTTCTCGACGATTTCGATGCTGAGATCGCGAAGCATCTCTCTGCCGTCGAATGACATCGGCGACATCGCCCAAATCCGATCGGGGGCGAACTCCGCCTGGTGCTCACGCACGCCCTGGCGCATTGACGTGGCATGGCGATAGTCCACCGCGAAGCCTTCATCGCGCAGTTCCTCGGCAAATCGACGCATTGAGGTGAGTACGAAGTGGAGCCGTTGCCGATGCCAACGACCAGCGCCGACCTTGGCATCGCTCTCAATCATGAGCACACGAACCTGACCGGGTCGATACGCCGCCAGCGCGCCCGTATCCCGACGAAGTTGATCTCCCAGCACCCAGACCGTGTCCACGGAACGAACCTACGCGTTCACGGCGAAACGGGCGGGGCCGAATGCTGACGGATCCAGGAATGCATCGCGATTCCTGCGGCCACGCCGACATTGATCGAGCGCGTCGATCCGTACTGTGCAATCGAGCAGACCATCGACGACGCAGCACAGGCCTCGTCGCTCAGCCCCGGCCCTTCTTGGCCGAAAACAAACATCGTGCGCATCGGCAACGAGGCCGTTTCGAGAGGAACCGCGCCCGGGACAATGTCGATCCCCACAACAGCCAGATTGTTTTGT
This sequence comes from Actinomycetes bacterium, assembly GCA_037139155.1. Taxonomy (GTDB): domain Bacteria; phylum Actinomycetota; class Acidimicrobiia; order Acidimicrobiales; family Acidimicrobilacustridaceae; genus Acidimicrobilacustris. The sequence continues at coordinate 7,408 of JBAXGZ010000077.1, forward strand.
GCCGACCATTCACTAAGGGTGTCGAAATCGGGGTGATGATGCACATGCATGTATCTGTCAGTGACCATCGCCCCTCGACGGTTCCAGCGTCTCTTGCCGACAATGTGCACACCTTCGGCGTTGAACGCGTTAGCTGTCCGAACCACGGTTCCGATATTCAGATCGTGCTGCCAGTTCTCGATGGCGACATGGAACGAATGACGACGCATGTCGAGATCAGCGACAATCGCCTCGTTCGACCAATAGCGATAGCCATCGCTGACATTGCGACGATCACCATGTTCGAGCAATTCGCGATCAAGTCGAATGTCTTCGGGCCACGGCAAGGCGTGAGGACCTACGCCGACCTCTCGATCTTCACGCTCGACGAACTCGCGGTCGTCGGCCTCATGATCCATGAGCACTCACCGATCGAGGAGAGCGGACCCGCCCGCATCGTCGAGAAGGAAACGAGCAAGGGCTCGTCCTGTGCGCTCACCATCTGAGGTGCCACATCGCCTCGTGTCACGCAAAATCTTTGAACCATCGGGAGCAGCGATGAGTGCCTCGATCACGATGTCGTCACCATCGAGGACGGCGAATGCCCCGACAGGAAGATCGCAGTCTCCTCCAAGTTCAGCAAGAAATGCGCGCTCGGCATCGACACACAGTCGACTCGGCCGATGATCGAGTTCAGCGAGCAACGAACGCGTCGAGGTGTCCTCGGAACGGCACTCGATCACAAGTGCACCTTGTGCGACCTGTGGGAGCATTTCCGAAGGTTCAAGAATCTGTACAACGCGATCGTTCAGTGAGATTCCCAAACGCTCAATGGCGGCCGCAGCCATGACGATCGCATCGAAACCGACCGCTTTCTCGAGGCGAGTCGCGATATTGCCGCGCAGCCCCGAGAAGACCAGATCGGGACGCAGCGAAGCCAATTGCGCCTTACGACGAATCGATCCTGTGGCCACATGACCACCCTGAGGTAATCCATCGATGGTCGAACCGACGAGAACGTCTCGGACATCGCCACGCTCAGGGATCGCGGCGATCACCAGTTCTTCTGGCGTGAGGGCAGGAAGGTCCTTGCCTGAATGCACCGCCAGGTCGGCTCGGCCATCAAGCACGGCAGCCTGGATCTCTTTCACGAAGACCCCTTTGCCTCCCATGGCGTCGATCGGAATATCGAGACGCTGATCGGCCATCGTTTCGACAATCACCTTCTGCACATCGAGCGACAGGCCTTGACGTTGTGCAACCGCCATCAACAGCGCAGTCACATGGTCGGCCTGCCACAACGCAAGCGCACTTCCTCGAGTGGCGAGACGCAGCGTCACCGTGTCGGGACCAACCCCGGACATGGTGGAGTCAGAGCTCGAAAAGGTCGCGGAGGGCTTCGGCGAGACGCTCGCCGCGTGGTGAACCCGCAGCATCCTTGAGCCGAACAGTGGGCTGATGAAGCAACTTGGCCACGATGCCCTTCGTAAGAGAATCGAGCGCCTCGATCTGTCGTTGATCGAGATCGCCGAGACGGGCACGAAGACGATCGAGTTCGGCGAGCCGGATCTCTTCGGCTTGTTCGTGCAGACGAGTCACCAAAGGCGCAACCTCGCGAGCCGAACTTACAGCGAGATAACGCTCGAGTTCCTCGGTGCACATCGCTTCAACCGACGCGACCTCGCGGCGACGCTCCGCCATACCGGCTTCAGCGAAGGCCCGAAGATCGTCCATGTCGAGAATAGTGACGCCGGGAATGTTGGCCGCCGCCGGATCGACATCTCGGGGAACCGCAACATCGACGACGAGAAGTTCGCGATCGCCACGAGCGTGCATGACTCGTTCGATATCGGCATGTTCGATGATCATCGAATTCGCACCGGTGCCGGTGAGAAGAAGATCAACCTCGGTAAGTGCAGCATCGAGATCAGCGAGTCGGATCGCCGTTCCGCCGAGTCGGTCGGCGAGATCGGCAGCGTTTTCCCATGTGCGGTTGGCGATACGGATGTCGGAGACGCCATTGGTAGCAAGCGAACGCACCATGCCCTCACCCATCTCGCCTGCGCCCATCACCAAAATCGAACGGCCTTCGAGAGAACCAAGTTGGCCAGCAGCCATTGCAACAGCGGCGGTCGAGACCGACGCAACGTGACGACCGATACCCGTTTCGGTCCGAGCGCGCTTTCCGACCTCGAGCGCATGACGGAAGAGCAGATTGAGTTGCGAACCGGATGCACCCTCGGTCTGCGCTGTATCCCATGAGGTTCGCACTTGTCCGAGAATTTCGGCTTCGCCAACGACGGCCGAGTCGATGCCCGAGGCAACACGGAAGAGGTGGAGCGCTGCGGCATCGGCATCGTGGACATAGAGATGGTCAGCAAGTTCTTCGGGAGCGGCGAAGGCCAGTTCGGAGAAGAACGAACGAAGATCGCCGTAGGCGGGATGAAACTTCTCGGCGACGACGTAGACCTCGGTGCGGTTACAGGTAGACAACACCACGGCTTCACTCACATGGTCTTGGGACACCACATCGTGCAGGGCCTTTGGCAGCCGCCCGGCATCGATCGTGACTCGCTCGAGAAGAGCGAGAGGGACCGTGCGGTGATTCAGTCCAACGACGACGATAGACACGCCTGGAGGCGCTCCTTGGCTTCGGCGAGGCGACCCTCGCGGATGAGTTCCAGCATTCCCGAATCCAGCGCTCCTTGCCAGTTCAGACCCTCAGTCGATGCGCCCTCGGCCTGAAGCCGAGCTCGTTGTTCGGTGAGGATCTCAACCAGTAGGGCGTACTCCGGTCCGAACTCAGGACCATAGCGACGTCGGAGCCATGTTGAGAGAGCAGGAGAGGATCCGCTCGTCGAGAACGTCACCAGTAGGGGCCCCTGCCGAACCCGGGCGGGAAGAGCGAAGGCGCAGTTGGCCGGATCGTCGGCGCTATTGACCCAGACCCCACAGGATTCGCCTTCAACGAAGACCTGACGGTTGACCTCGGGGTCGCTCGTGGCCGTAATCACGAGGCGATACCCCGCCACTTCGCCAGAGGCATAGGGACGCTTGTGACAGATGACCCCGTCGAGAAGAGCGAAGTCTTCAAGGATCTCGGGGGCAACGACGTCGACCTGAGCGCGACACACGACGAGTTCACGAGCCTTCGACAAGGCGACAGGTCCTCCGCCAACGACAAGGCATCGACGACCGACGAGGGAAAGGTTGACGGGATAGAGCGGTTCGTCGAATGGCATCGCTAGCCGACCGTTGCTCTTGCTTCGGCGGCAACCCCAAGTTCTTCGCGCAACGAACCGCCGATGGAATCGCGCTGTCCGTAGAAACTCAGAACCTGAAGTTCGAGAGCGAGATCGACCTTGCGCAGCGTGACCTGTTCAGAAACGGTGACCACGGCCGGCGCGAAGTTCAGGATCGACGAGACGCCGGCCTCGACCAGACGGTCGGCAACTTCCTGCGCACCTGTCGCCGGCGTGGCGATAATCCCAATCGCAATGCCGAGTTCTTCAACCAAGGCCGGCAGATCGTCGAGATGGCGGATCTGATGGTGACCAAGGAACGTGCCGACCTTCGCCGGATCGGCATCGACCAGTGCGGCGACGGGAAATCCGCGATCGCCAAAACCTCCGTAATTGGCCAGAGCGGCTCCGAGATTTCCGACACCGACAATGGCGACGGGCCAATCCCGGGTGAGTCCGAGCTCACGGCTCATTTCAACGAGCAGATGATCGACGTCATAGCCAACGCCTCGAGTACCGAAGGATCCGAGATAGGACAGGTCCTTACGAACCTTGGCGGCATTGACCCCGGCCAGTTCGGCCAATCGCTCCGAGGAGATCGTGGTGACACCCTCGGTCTGGACCTCGAGCAGGGTCCGCAAATACACCGGAAGGCGGGCCACAGTGGCTTCAGGTATGCGACGGCGGGGGTCCACAACTCACCACGCTACCGACCTCGTTCCTTTGTTCACAAAGTCCCCCAACCCCGCCCCGCCCTGAGGTCCCTCCCCCGCGGCCCCCTACGCTGTTCCCATGCACGCTGCCCTCGCCGCCGCCGCCACGCTGGTGTCGCTGGCATTCGCCCTCTCGACCGGCGAACGATGGCTGCGGGGTCGCAAGCGCCACGAAGCGGCCTGGACGATCTCGCTGATCATGTTCGCACTGGGTTCGCTTTCGCTGTGGTGGGG
>JBAXGZ010000078.1:0-11535 GCA_037139155.1 Actinomycetes bacterium
TCCCAAGAGAATGTGCCGTCGGCATTCAAGATGTCGTCGACATCGACCGATGCAACAACTGCTGACGCACCGCCGGCACCTGCACCCGCATACACCGTGATGCCGACATAGGTCGCTTCACCCCGCTCGCCGGATATCGAATACAGCGAGTCGGGCCGAACTGCGGCGACGTCGTAGTCGATGTCGGGACCAGCGGCACCCACGAACCGCACACCATCAAGCATGGTGAGGAACGAAGGACGGTCGGGATCGAGCGTGAGCGTGGTGCTTTGCGTAACAGCAGTGAGCATGCGCATGACGTAGAGATTGCCGTCGGCCAATTCACGATCGTTCAACGGATCGGGATCGCCCTCGATGCGCGACACCGCAAACTCGAGCGCACTGATAAGGGACTGCCAAGAATCCTCGGTCGACATGTGGGCAACAGTAGGCCCCGCATGCGACCGAGGATTCGGGAAATGTCAGCTCTTGGCCGGTTCCTCTTCAGCAGTACGGAGCTTCGCCACGGCGAGGATGGCGAGGCCATAGACCGGCTTGGCCAGAAGATCAGCTACCGAATATCCGACCTGACGAACGGTTTCGGCCATCGAGCTCGATTCACCGAACAGGATCGGGAACAAGTACGCCACGGGGTAAACCAACCAGGCCACCAGGAGCAGGATCGCTGCCAACCGAATGCCCTTGGCCACACCGGCCGATTCACGCGTACCGGCCGCCTTCATCTCACCCGCAACTGTGACGAGGATGTAGATGAAGGGAATCATCGCGAGGACCCAGAAAATCCACTTGGTGCTGTCGTTGGTGGAGACCTCGCCCGGGTAACCCAGTGCGATCATCGCAATGGCTGCGATCACCAGTTTGATGGTGAGCGGACGGCGCTTTTGCGACGCGATACCGAGAACGATGAGCAGTTCGATGAGCAGCAATGGAACCGTGAGCAGCCAATCGGCGTAGCGATAGCCCTCATTAAATTCGCCGTCGGCCCAGCCACTGAAGATGCGGAAGTAGTGGTATCCCGCTATTGCCACAACAATTGCGGAGACGACAACAGCATTGCGGTACTTCTTCGATACCTCTGAGACGTTAAAGACGAAATAGATGAACGCCGCAAACATCGACGCGACGACGAGTGAAAAGACGTTGTAAACGAGTAGGTACTCGTTTCCCGTCAGCGAGACATCAAGCACAACACCCTCCCTGATAAGGACTGAGCACCTTTGTGCCCAGCCATCGGGCTGGGGCCACCCCTTGTGGCACAGCAGGGAAATACTAGAAGGACCCCGATTGTTCGTGTTGGATCAGGAATAGAGATCCTTCGGCGGTGTTTAATAGGGGGTACACAACGAGCGGGTCGTCTCCAACGGAATGGCCCTCTTCCAAGCGAACGGATGCTCTTTCCAATGAAGCAAGACACCATTTTGAAGGGCTGTCTCATTGCGGCAGCCATGGTCAGCCTCGTGCTGAGCATCGTCATCTACTTCGGCGCCGGCGACGATGTCCTCGGCCGCCTCAACGGCATTTACGTCGGAGTCTGGGTGCCGTCGATTCTTTCGCTCGGTGCGCTCCTACTCGTTGCACGAAAGTCGGACGCATGAATGAGATCGGGCTGTTTATCGCCGGTGGCGTTGTCACCCTCATCGTGTTCATCGGGCTATTGCTCTACGGGATGATGTCGTTCAACCAGTGGTCGAAGGACGATCGCAAATCGGGCGGCGACTGATCAGCCTTGGTGTCGGGGCGCCGCTTGGCTCCTCGACACCATCCATGCCAACCAGATGAACACGAACTGGAACGGCAAGCGGGCCCAAGACACGAAACGTTCGGAGAACGAGCGGTCGCGCCAGTCCCACACCATGTAGAGGTTCGCCGGATACACGGCGATGAGTAGGACGATCGCAGCGATCGCTCCCCATCGTCGTGTGCGCGGTATGAGCACAAGCGGACCGACGATGAGCTCGGCAACTCCGCTGGCATATGTCCAGAAACGTTCCGAGGGCCACAGCCACGGCGGGACGATGGCATCGAAGAAACTCGGGGTGGCGAAATGCATGACCCCGGCGACGGTGAGGAACACGCCCAGTGCGATGGCGACGCCGTTCCATAGGCGGGCGGAACCAACGGAGTGAGTGTCGGTGACGACGCGACTACGACGGACAGTACCGATCGGTCTGCTCTCGCCGGACGTGGACTCAGGCATAGGCAAAGCGTAGAACCGGGTTGGCGTTTTGGTCCCACCGGAGACGAGGTTGGTGGGGGCGGGCCGACAGTCCCGGCGCCCCAGCAAGGGCGACAACGCCCAGAACCAGTTGTGTCGAGGACCGGAAAATCGAGATCGACAATTTGCAGACGATCATGCGAGTGGCACCGACCACAAACCCTCTTCGCACGTCGTCAAATTTCGAGGCGACCCACGGCGGCAGGAAAGTCTGGCCGATACTCTTGATTAATGGAGTCCCGTCGAACCATTGAGTTACTTCGTGATTTCATGCTTGAACGTGAATGGGACCAATTCCATTCACCAGTCAATCTCGCAAAAAGCATCAGCATCGAAGCCGCAGAACTACTTGAGTGCTTCCAATGGACAGATTCTGCGGATATTGATCGAGTCGCCGGCGAACTCGCTGATGTGCTGACTTATTGCTTTTTGCTTACTGATCTCCTAGAGACAACACCAGAAGAACTGATCAGCGAAAAACTCGAAATCACACGTTCGAAGTATCCGGTCGAAGAATCAAGAGGCCGGAGTACGAAGTATGACGAACTTTGAAATTCGATCAATTCCGTTTGACCGCGAGAACCTTTCCGTCTGGTCGCCACTCGACCAACGACATAGCAATTGGCCAGTGGTCTACATGCTTCATGATCGAACGCAGATCTACGTTGGGGAAACTCTGAATGCAGAAGCAAGGCTAAAGCAGCACCTCGACGTCGCCGAGCGAAGCCTGCTCGATGAAGCGCTAGTAATTATCGACGAGTCGTATAACAAATCCGTTTGCTTGGACCTCGAGTCGCATCTCATTCGACTCTTTTCGGGTGACGGCGTCTTCTCCGTACTCAATCGCAATATTGGAATCACGGATGCGGACTACTTCGAGAGATCCCACTATCAAGGTCGATTTGCCGAAGTATTCGAAGAACTTCGCTCCCAGGGTCTATTCAGTCGATCGGTCCCGGAAATCGAAAACAGCGATCTATTCAAATACTCTCCTTACAAAGCCCTCTCGCAAGATCAAGCGATAGCAGTCGAGGAAATTCTCGAAGCCCTATTCGAAAATGTTCAGGTCGGAACTCGCTCAATGTCCGTTATCCAAGGCGAGCCCGGAACTGGAAAGACAGTGATCGGAATCTTCATGCTGAAGCTTCTGCGTGACATTGCCAATCATCGCAGCCAAGACTTCATCGACGAAGACGCTCTCTTTAGCGGACTCTTCACAACTAAGTTCGCAGATCTGGCAAGAGAAATGAAGATCGGACTCGTCATACCCCAACAGTCACTCCGAGAGTCTGTTCAGCAAGTCTTCAAGCGGACTCCCGGCTTGAGTGATCGTGCTGTGCGAGTGATGTCGGCGTTTGAGGTCGGTGCGAGTTCCGAATTGTTCGATCTAATTGTGGTTGACGAAGCTCACCGTCTTGGGCAGCGAGCCAACCAATCCTCTGCCGCCCTCAACCGCAAATTCTCGGATATCAACCTACAAATTTTCGGCGACGATGATCCAAGCCATGACCAGCTTGACTGGATCAAAGCAAAGAGCGAGCACCAAATTCTTCTGCTTGATACTGAGCAGTCGGTGCGCCCTGCCGATCTTCCACTCGAATTGACCTATCAACTCATTCAGTCGGCAAAAGCGGAGAAGCGTTGGCATCCACTGCACTCACAGATGCGTCTCCGTGCATCAGGGGATTACGTGAATTACGTGCGCCAAGTGCTCGCAGGGTTGCAGGCCACTCGGGAGTCGTTTGCCGACTACGACCTGAGATTTTTCGACGACGCTAACGAGATGTACCAAGAACTGGAGTCTCGAGAGAAGGAATTCGGACTCTGCCGATTAATCGCCGGGTACGCGTGGGAGTGGCGTAGTCGGAAAAATCCGAATCAATTCGATTTTGAATTCGACGGTCTTAAACTTCGATGGAATTCGACAACGAGAGATTGGGTGACATCACCAAATGCATTTCACGAGGTCGGATCGATTCATACGATTCAAGGCTACGACCTCAACTACGCCGGTGTGATAATCGGTTCTGACTTGGTGTTCGATGCGGAGACCTCGCTTATCAAAATCGATCGATCGAGTTACTTCGACGCCAAGGGTAAGGAGAACAACCGAGTCCTTGGCCTTCGCTATAGCGATGACGATCTCCTTCGGTACATCACGAACATCTACGGAGTTCTTCTGACCCGAGGTATCAGAGGTACCTACATCCACGTTCGCGATCCTGAACTTCGCAGGTTCCTCAAGCAATTCTTTTGAGAATTTAGATGTCTCAAAGTTTCGTTTCGAAGTCAGGGAATTGACTAAGGGACACATGTCACCTTTCTATGAGCAACTTTGATATTTCGTTGGTTGCGAAGGTGGAGGAGGCATTGAGCTGCCTCATCTGGCGTCTCCTGTGAGTGGATACGGTCACCATCACCAAAAAGGCCTCACCTCTCCCCTCACACACCACATTCCGGCCCGCTCCCCCGGCACCACTACATTGCAGAGCGTGACAACCACAGAACGAATCCCAGCGGTCGAGGGGTGGTTCACCACCTCCGAGCCCTACACCCTCATCGGCGCCAAATGCACCGACTGCGGAACCGTCGTGTTCCCGCCCCGGTCCGGCTCTTGCCCCAGCCCCGATTGCGAAGGCACCGAGCTCGAGCCCACGCCGCTTTCTCGTAAGGGCAAGGTGTGGTCCTACACCGAGAATCATTACGCACCGCCGGCGCCGTATGTGGCTGCCGATCCGTTCGAGCCCTACGCGCTGGCCGCGGTCGAACTTGAGGCCGAGGGCATCGTCATTCTTGGTCAGGTGGCCAAAGGCGTGATGGGTGCCGACCTTTCGATCGGTCAGGAAGTCGAAGTCGATCTACAGGTGCTCTATCGGGACGACGAAGGTGTCGACCACTGGATCTGGACATGGGCGCCGTCGGCCCCGAAAGGCAGCGCGTGATGGCAACCGAACGTGATCTTGTTGTGCTCGGTGCGGGTATGCACCCATGGGGCAAGTGGGGCAAGAACTTCGTCGACTACGGACTCGTCGCTGCTCGTGCTGCGCTGGCCGATGCCGGTATTGCCTGGCGCGACATTGAGTTCGTTGCTGGTGCCGACACGATTCGCAACGGCTACCCCGGTTTCGTTGCCGGTTCGACCTTCAGCCAGGCCATGGGTTGGACGGGCGCGCAGATCTCCTCTTCCTATGCCGCGTGTGCATCGGGTGCGCAGGCCATGCAGTCGGCGCGGGCGCAGATCCTTGCGGGCTTTGCCGATGTCGCCATGGTGATTGGTGCCGACACCACACCCAAGGGTTTCTTCGCTCCGGTTGGTGGCGAGCGTAAGGAAGATCCCGATTGGCAGCGTTTCCATCTTCTTGGTGCGACGAACCCGGCGTTTTTCGCGTTGAACGCTCGTCGTCGTATCGATGTGTTCGGCGACACCGTTGAGGACTTCGCCATGGTGAAGGTGAAGAACTCCAAGGCTGGCGTAGCCAACCCCTATGCGCGTTTCCGCAAGGAGTTCACGCTTGAAGATTTCGCTGGTTCGCCGATCGTTTCCGATCCGCTGCGACTGCTCGACATTTGTGCGACCTCTGATGGTGCGGCCGCAGTCATCATCTGCACGCCCGAGTACGCCATGAAGAAGCTCGGCACGCTCGAGGGCGCAGTGCGCATTCGTGCGGTGTCCAACACCACGCCGACCTATCCGCAGGTTCGTCTGGAACTTCCCGATATCGCCACCGACTCCAACGCTGTGGTGCAAGCACCGGCGCTTGGGTTCAAGGATTCGATCGCGCACAACGCGTACGAACAGGCGGGGCTCGGTCCCGAGGATGTTTCGTGTGCAGAGGTGTACGACCTCTCCACCGCCCTCGAACTTGATTGGTACGAGAACCTCGGCTTCTGCCCTGAAGGTGAAGGCGCACGACTGGTTCGTGACGGTGTCACCGCGCTTGGTGGGGCGAAGCCGGTCAACGCGTCGGGCGGCCTTTCGTCATTCGGCGAGGCCATTCCCGCACAGGCCATTGCGCAGGTGTGCGAACTCACTTGGCAATTGCAGGGACGCTGCGACGGCCATCAGGTCGAGAACGCCAAGGTGGGGCTGGCCATCAACCAGGGCCTGTTCGGCCACGGTTCCTGCACGATCCTGTCGGTCTGATTTCTGCTCAGCCTGCCGCAACGCCTGAGGATTCCACTTCACCCTCGGGCCAGAAAACCTACTGACACGCCACGGAGGCATCGGTAGCCTTTGTCGATGGCCCTTGATCGTGACGACTTCGCATCTATGCGTCGCCCAGTCACGCACGAGGAGTCGCTCGCCGCTGCGGCCGAATTGAAGAAACTCGTCGCGGTTCAAGCGAAGAAGTTGAACATCACCACCTCAATGGTCGATGAACTTCTCGCAGAGCGTCGAGCCGACCCAACATTCGACTGACCGTGACGACGGCCAGCACTGCCGATCGGCATTGGGCCGAACTTCGGAACTTCGGCCTTCGACCAGAGGTGTTCCTCATCCGTTGACTCTGGCGCCAACCGGTTCAGCCCATCGGACGGCAGGGCCTACGTTGCGTGATTGACGGGCGAATTGTCCACGAGCGCTTTGCCTTTGATCCCGGGCAAGCTCGACGGCCTTCCGGCTCAAACCGGTGCGAAATCCGACCTTGCTCTTGTCCCGGATCGGCCCCGACGGAGGCCGGATAGCCTCGGCGAGTCCGTTCGCTCGACCTGAGCGCAGTTCCGAGGAGTTCCCATGGCTGAGGCCTACATCATCGATGCCGTCCGCACCCCCGTCGGTCGCCGTGGCGGCGGTTTGTCCGATGTACATCCGGCCGACCTTGGGGCCGCTCCCATCGTTGAACTGTTCAACCGTGTCGATGTCGACCCTGGGCTGGTTGACGATGTCATCTACGGATGCGTCGACACCATTGGCGGCCAGGCCGGCGATATCGCCCGCACAGCGTGGCTCGTAGCCGGAATGCCCCAGCATGTGCCGGGCACGACCATCGACCGTCAGTGCGGTTCCTCACAGCAGGCCGTGCATTTTGCGGCGCAGGGCGTCATGAGCGGAACGCAGGATCTTGTGGTAGCCGGCGGCGTGCAGCAGATGTCGCAGATTCCGATCAGTTCGGCGATGCTCGTTGCTGAACCGTTCGGTTTCACCGATCCGTTCACGGGCTCGAAGGGTTGGGTCGCCCGTTACGGCGACGGTGAGGTGTCGCAGTTCAACAGCGCCGAGATGATCGCTGAGAAATGGGACATCAGCCGCGACGACATGGAAGCGTTCGCCGTTGAGTCACACGAGCGTGCCATTCGTGCTCGGGCCGAGGGTCGTTTCGAGAATGAGATCTTCGAATTCAACGGTCTCAACTTCGACGAAGGTCCTCGTGAGCCGAACTGGGAGAAGATCCGTTCGCTGAAGACGCTCACCGAAGGTGGTCGAGTCACCGCAGCATGTGCTTCGCAGATTTCCGATGCGGCTGCGGCACTCCTCATCGCCAGCGAAGACGCCGTGAACCGTCACGGCCTCAAGCCTCGTGCTCGCATTCATCACCTTTCGGTGATGGCCGACGATCCGATCTACATGCTCACTGCACCGATTCCCGCAACGAAGCGAGCACTCGAAAAGACCGGCCTCACCATGGGCGATATCGATCTGGTCGAGATCAACGAAGCATTCGCCAGTGTTGTGCTCGCATGGCAGAAGGAACTCGACGCCGATCTTTCCAAGGTCAACGTGAACGGTGGTGCGATTGCGCTTGGTCACCCGCTTGGTGCCACTGGTGTTCGCCTCATGACCACGATGCTCAATGAACTTGAGCGCACCGGCGGTCGTTACGGGCTGCAGACAATGTGTGAAGGTGGCGGTCAGGCCAACGTCACCATCATCGAGCGCCTGTAATCGTTTCGATTTCACTCCAGACGCGACGAAGGCCCGGCATTGCGCCGGGCCTTCGCTCATTCATTGGGAAAATCAATGCATCATGTCGTGCGACATCGTGCCGGGGGTTCCACGAAGACAGCCGACGGAGTACGGAAATTCGTTGTTGATGACGTAGTGATACATCTCAATCATCTTTCCGTCCCAGTTGATCATGCTTGTCATTCCGTGGCACTCATCGAGTTGCGCGTTAGTGATCCACTTGCCGTTGGCATCCAACGGTCCGTAGATGCCGAACCCATCGACGGCGTAACCGAACAGCGGTGATTGTTCACCGGCGTTGCCCTGATCAGGCATGCACTTATACGAATAGCCGTGATAGTGGTACTGCTGCATGTAGGGGTGACCGAAGCATTGGTCGGTCGGAAGTGCGGCATTGGGGTCGTAGAGATTCAGTTTCGAATCTGGAGCCATCTCCGCGTGCCAGGTCACACCGGTCTGTGAAGACACGCCCGTGATCAATGAACTCAAACAGGTTGGTGTCGCGTTGACTGTCGGGTTCTTCGGGATTGTGAGATCGAGGTTGTACGGGCCAACCGGAATCTCGGCGGCATTGGCGTAGCCCTCGGCTGGAAGCGCGGCGTAATAGGCATAGGCCGGCGAGTCAGCAGGGATAGGGAACGTTCCGATGGGATGCTCCGGAATGCCGTTGCCCATCAGGTGACGTTGGGTGTCGGTCGTGGTGATGGAGAACTGATGGTCCATCGTCACCGAACCAGGAACGGTCTGAATCTTCGAAATCTCGATGATTCCGTTCGTGACCCAGGGAGTCGCGGCTGCGGTGTAGGTGTTCGGGAATTTCACCGGGCCGATCGGCGTGTCGATCGTGCGGGGGCAGACGTACAGCGTGCCCTTGGCCGGCGATGCCGTGCTGGTTCCGGTAGCGACGGTGCGCAGCTCATTCGGGGCGATATCGGCCGGGGCGGTTGTCGAACTCGAAGACTTCGAACTGCACCCCGCAACGGCCAATAGCCCTGCAACGAGCAACACCATGCCCACTTTGCGGATGTTCCTGTTACCCATCGATATTCCTCCTGTACCCGACGATCTGTCGGAACGGAAGGAGACGATAACAGAAACTAAAGAATCTTCTCTATTTCTTGGAAATGGAGTGAAACGGCCTCCCCTACGGGCCCGGTTCTAGAATTAGAGAATTCCTATGTCGAAGAAACCGAAGCAGGCCCGAAGCATTGAGTCGACCAACCGCATGCTCGATGCGGCGGAAAGCCTCATGCGCGAGGGCGGCCCGCGGGCGATCACCATTGAGGCAGTCATCGAGCGTTCAGGAACCTCGATGGGTTCGTTCTATGCACGGTTCGAAAGTCGCGAAGGTCTCTTTCAAGCACTTCATGAACGCTTCCTGAACTATGTGATCGAAGAAGACCTCTTCCAGCAACTTGAAGATGCGATCGCTCAACCCGATCTGGCCAGCGCGGTTCACACATTCATCAGTCGCTTGTATCTGATGCAACAGAAGCATCGAGACGCAACAGCGTTCTTCTTGATTTTCAATAGCGGCGACGCGGTCATGCGCACGCAGGGCGCGGAAATCTCGCGGGAGTTCGCTGAGCTCTTGTATCGACTCGTCAAGGCTCACCGTTCAGAGGTCACCCACAAGAACATTCGAGTGGCGAGCGACTTTGCGTCGATGATGATTACGGGCATCGCACTTCAGGGCCTGATCTACGAGCCCGGTGAATTCACGGGGCGCGCACGGTCAACCAAGCAGATCATCGACTCAACCAGCCAAGCGGTCGTGGCCTATCTGCAACACGGTTGATCGAACGCGCTGTTCGCTGTTCTCAGTGACAGCGAAAAGCGCCGCTCACTTGAGTTGTGGGCTCAGCCGAGTTCGGCGCCGAGCAGCGAAATGAAACTCACCATTTCGCCGGGGTACCCACCGAGGTTGTGGGTGAGCGCCAACTTGCGACCCTCCGAAAGCGAATGGATCTTGCGCTCTTCGGGCACTTCACCGCGAAGCTGCAGGAACGCTTCGAACATCATGCGCAACCCGCTGGCCCCAGTGGGATGACCGAAGGACTTCAGACCACCATCGGGGTTGACGGGAAGTTCGCCGTCGAGATCGAACACGCCGTCGAGCACATCGCGCCACGCGGTGCCACGAGCGGAGAACTGAAGATCTTCCATGAGGAGAAGTTCGGTGGGCGTGAAGCAGTCGTGCACCTCGGCCATAGCGACCTGTTCACGAGCATTGGTGACACCGGCCTGGGCGTAGGCGTCGATCGCGCATGCTGCGATTTCGGGGAAGGTCGTGTAGTCGTAGTTCGGGTCGGTGAGTCCGCCGCCGTTACCGGCGATGAACGACAGTGCCTTCACATAGATCGGCTTATCGGTGTACTTGTGCGCATCTTCAGCCCGACACACGATCGCTGCCGCCGAACCGTCGGCCACGCCAGCGCAATCGAACAGACCGAGGGTGCCCGCCATCTTCGGGGCCTTCTCGACGGTCTCGACGGTGATCTCTTTGCGGAACTGCGCACGAGAGTTGCGAGCACCGTTGAAATGGTTCTTCACAGCGATGTGGCTGAGTGCCGCGCGCATCGTTTCTTCGTCGACGCCGTACTTATTGCCATAGGCGGGAACGATCATCGAGAACATTGCCGCGGCGGTAAGCGTGCGGGCCGTGCCGTCGTTGGGAATCGGGAAGGCGTTGAGGCCCTGGAAACCAGTGTCCTTCGCCTTCTCGGCACCGACCACCATGCACAGGTCGTAGGCGCCTGAAGCGAGGGCGTAGGAGGCCTGACGAAGTGCTTCGGAACCGGTGGCGCAGTAGTTCTCAACCCGGGTAACCGGCTTGTTCTGCAACTGCAGCGCACGCGCCAACGCAATACCGCTCATTGCGCTCTGGGCCGTGCCGAACCAGTACGCGTCGACATCGTCTTTGTTGACTCCGGCCGAGGCGTAGGCCTCGTTGGCGGCGTCGATCATCATGTCGTCGAGGCTGGCGCCCCAGTTCTCGATGAAGTTGGTGCAGCCCATCCCGACGATGGCCACCTGGTCGCGAATTCCATGACTAGCCACGGATCAGCTTCCCCTTCCAGAAGTAGTTGTGAATGCCATCGGCAGTGAAGAGACGACGGAAGGTCATTTCGACACGGCCACCGATTGCGACCTCTTCGAGATCGGTATCGGTGAGTTCGATGGGAAGACGACCGCCACCGTCGAAGTCGACGACAGCGAAAATGATCGGCGGGCTCGGTGAGTACGCCATGCGATCAACAGTGAACGTGGCGATCGTGCCCTGCACATCGGCCATCGGTGCATCTTCCATCTGATCGGTGCGCTGACCGTCGGACGAAACGCGCATGGGCGGAAGGAAGACATCGCCGGTTTCCGAATCGCGACTACCGACGAAACCGAACTTCCAATCGGTGGT
>JBAXGZ010000079.1:0-11414 GCA_037139155.1 Actinomycetes bacterium
GGCTTGGTCTTCCACGTCGGTCGTCCCGTGCCGCCAACGCCAGCGTTGTTGAAGAGAAGGTGCACGGCACCAAAGTTCGCGAGAGAAAACTCACAAAGTGCTGCGACCTGTTCGGCATCGGAGACGTCGAAGACAAAGGGGACGACCGCAGCGCCTTCGGCTTGCAACTGCGAAACCCGTTCATTCAGCAGCGGAGCTTCGATATCGGCCATGACAACCGACATCCCCTCGGCGGCAAACCGTTCCGCTGCGGCAAGACCAATCCCTGATGCGGCGCCGGTAACAACTGCCACTTTGCCCTGGAGTTCCATTTTCCTGCCCCCGATGTTCGCCACCATGTAGTTTGGCGGAGATGGTTATGTCAACGAAAATGACAAGACCAACGCTACCGAAGATCCCGGAGGCTTGCCATGACTGAGACCACGTCCCCTCGCCGCATCGCCATTGTGAGCGATGCCCGCCGATATGTGGGCCCCGAAATGTCGCGCATGCTCGCTCGTCGTCAGCATGACCTCGTTTTGGGTGACCCCGAGCCCGAACTCGTCGCCGAGCTTGAGGCAATGGGTTCTACGGTGCTCGCCGTCGAGAAGGTCTCAAATAGTGCCAAGCCGGAGAACTCGCAGAAGTTGGTTGACGCAGCCATTGATCGTTTCGGTCATTTCGATGCCGCCGTGGCCGCATCTGGTCAGATCATTCCCGGTTCGTTTCTCGACTCAACGATCGATCAACTCGAGAAGATCGTTGAGGGCTGTCTCTATGCCCCGTATCACTTCCTGAAAGCGGTCGTCCCGCCCCTTGTCGAGCAAGGCTCGGGCCAGGTCCTCGTCATCACGAGTGCCGCCGGAGCGCGACCGACACCGGGAGCATCGCTCTATTCCTCTGTTCGCGCCGGAGCGACAATGCTCACCAGAAATGTCGCTGGTGAGGTCGCCCGCAAGAACGTTCAGGTCAACGCCGTCGGCACCAATTTCATGGATTTCCCTGAGTTTCTCGAAGCCACGGGAGCCAAAGACCCCGCGGTGCGAGAGATGTTTGAAAAGCAGGTACCAATGCGTCGTCTTGGCCGCATGGACGAGTTTGCGTCGTTCTGTGCGCCGTTCCTCGACGGAACGAGCACCTTCACAACTGGACAGTACGTGTCTTACGCCGGCGGCTGGGTCTGAACGACCGAACCACCGTTTCCACACCAGTGGCACGACACCTCTTCGACTGATTCGGAGAGGATCTCTTCGCTCTCAACCTCGAGGTCGCCCCCGACGCTGTAATGGTGGAAGGCGCGGGTTCGCTTGGTAGAAACAACGTCGAATCGAGTGAGATTTCCGCAAGCGGTGCAGCGGTATCGGGTGGTGGACACGTACTGACATTAGCGAGCCGTCTCACCTGTCCTTGCATACGAACACCCGTTCGATCAGACTGAGGAAGTGCGATCCCCCGCCACCAACACCATTCAACTTTCGCTTGACGATCTCGGTACTCCTCTTTCTCAGGTGACCTTCTGCATCATCGATCTCGAAACCACAGGTGGGTCGGCTGATTCCTGTGCCATCACCGAGATCGGGGCAGTCAAACTCCGCGGTGGTGAATGTCTCGGTACGTTCCAGACCCTGGTGAATCCGGGTTGCGCGATTCCACCCGAGATCACGATCCTCACCGGCATCACTCATTCAATGGTCATGCCCGCACCACGCATTGAAGCAGTTCTTCCATCACTTCTCGAATTCATCGGTGACGCGGTGATCGTCGGTCACAACATCCGTTTCGATCTTTCGTTTCTCCAGGCTGCTCTCGCTCGGGATCAACGCCCAAAACTCACGAATCGATCAGTCGACACTGTGCCGCTAGCGCGACGGCTCGTTCGTAACGAGGTCCCCAACTGCAAACTCGGAACGTTGGCCCAGCACCTTCGACTCGACCACCAACCCTCGCACCGTGCTCTCGACGACGCTCTAGCCACCGGAGATCTGCTCCATCTCCTCATCGAACGAGCTGGTGGACTCGGCGTTACCGGACTCGATGATCTTCTGTCACTGCCCACAATGGCCGGACACGCGAGTGCGCAAAAACTCCGTCTTACCGACCACCTTCCTCGATCTCCCGGCGTCTATCTCTTCCGCAACGCGCGCGGCGATGTGCTTTACATCGGTAAAGCAACAAACCTTCGTTCGCGGGTCCGTTCCTACTTCTCGGGTGATGACCGGCGAAAGATCGGCTCGCTTCTTCGCGAAACCGCAGTCATCGACCATGTCGTTCATCCACACCCGCTTTCTGCAGCGGTTCACGAAATCCGACTTATTCACCAGTTCATGCCTGGCTACAACCGCCAGCTCAAAGACTGGAGTCGTTATGTCTATGTGAAGCTCACGCTGGCCGAGAACTTCCCCAGACTTTCGATTGTGAAGGATGTCCGCGACGACGAAGCCCTCTATCTCGGACCGCTTTCCTCGCGTTCATCGGCCCAACGAGTTGTTGACGCCATCCACACGTCGGTTCCGTTACGCCGATGTGCCGGCCGAATCGGCAAGCGCGCTCTTCGCGATGCGCCATGCACCGCCGCGCAACTCGGAGTCTCGATGTGTCCCTGCGCTGGAGGTGTCGATCCCGACGAGTACCGGCTCGTCGTGGAACGAGCGGTACGAGGCCTCACCTTCGAACCCGATCTTCTCCTCGAACCACTTGCGGAACGGATCTCTGCTCTAGCCATTGAAGAACGATTCGAAGAAGCTGCAGATGTTCGCGACCGTGCAGGCGCTCTCACGATTGCACTGACCCGGCAACGTCGATTCGACCAACTCCGCCGAGCCGGACGGATCCATATCGACCTTGGCTCACTCGGCGGCGTCGCACTCGATCACGGTCGCCTCCAGTCCGCGTGGGGTCCGGGGGAATTGCCGCAACTCGGTGATCCACCGCATCACGACTCCCGACTCTTCGATGTCGATGGCGAACTTGTTCCCCTTGATCGGGAATTAGCCGATGAACTCGGCTGCATCGCCACCTGGCTGGATCGCACAGCGGCCGAACTCACGCTCGATCACTGCGACGGAATTTTGACCTCAACACTGCCTGCACTTCCCTCATTCGCTCCGCGAAAAGGGCTAGCCGTCGACGACAGCGCGTTTGTCAGTTCGTCACGTCGTTCGCGGCGCTGATCAAACGTTCAAGCACGCTCGCAGCAGCACCACTGTCGATTGACTCTTGGGCGTTCACCACTCCGGTAGCGATGTCATCGACAAGGCCGGCGACAAAGAGTCCTGCCGCAGCATTGAGGCACACGATGTCGCGGTGCGCGCCCGGGGCTCCGCCCAAAACTCGACGAGCTATTTCAGCATTGGCCTCAGGGCCGCCGCCGGCAACTGCGTCAACCGACACAATCGCGATACCGACATCTCGGGGATCGAATGTTGAGGTCGTCAACTCGCCGTCGCGAAGTTCATGCACCGTGCTCGTCGTCGTTGTGGTGAATTCATCCATGCCATCGTCGCCGCTGACCACCAGCGCTCGAGCAGCGCCGCGCTTTTGAAGCACACCCACGACGATCGGGGCGATACGTCGATCGCTTACTCCGATGACCTGACGTTGCACACGGGCAGGATGCGAGAGCGGGCCAAGAAAGTTGAACACTGTCGGGATCCCGAGTTGTGTTCGTACCGGACCGGCATGGCGCATTGCGGGGTGGAACGATCGTGCGAAGCAGAATCCGATTCCCGCTTCCGAAACGCAATGCGCGACACCTGGACCGTCCAACTCAAGCGGAACCCCAAGCATTTCGAGAAGATCAAAAGAACCTGACGTCGAAGACGCCCGACGATTTCCGTGCTTGACGACGCGAGCTCCAGCACCGGCGGCAACAAAACTCGCCATTGTCGAAACGTTCAGTGCATGAGCTCTGCGGCTCGGGGCACCGCCCGTTCCCACGATGTCAATGGCATCGGGGCCAGGGGGCAAAACAATTGGTGCAGCGGACTCGAGCATGGCATCGACCATCGCGGAGACTTCGATGATTGATTCACCCTTGATGCTCAGCGCGACAACGAACGCGGCGATCTGAGCATCAGTTGCATCGCCCGAGAGAATTTCGCGTAAGGCATCGCCCGCTTCGACCGCAGTGAGATCAGAGCCGGCGACAAGCGTCCTAAGCAGAGCCGGCCATTCCATGGTCATGCTGTCCGCCGACGTTGACGGATCATCCGACGGCGCTCACGTTCGGTGGCGCCGCCCCAGATCCCGTCCTTTTCCCGAACCGCCAGTGCGTGCTCGAGACAGGCTTCGCGAACGTCGCATTCGCCACAGACAAGTTTGGCGGGAATGGCATCGGAATCGTCTTCCGGGTCAGGGAAGAAGATCTCGGGATCAATTCCCGTGCAGGCGGCCAAAGAGTGCCAAGTGTTGTTCATGGGGACAGAACGGCTCCTGCGGAGCGGGCGAATGAGGAAAGAGGAGTATTGACGGCACCTACCCGCAGGCACAAACCGAATACAAACCTTTTCATTCGGGCCGTTTCCGCAGGTCAGGCGATCAGGCGTAGTCGGTTGGTCCGTTCTAGGCTCGCAAGAATGAACTCCTTTGCCTTCGACCGTTCCGACGCCCTGCGCCAATTGGAGTCGACTGACTACGACGTCGTCGTCGTCGGAGGCGGCATTACCGGGGTTGGCTGCGCCCTCGATGCGGCCTCCCGAGGTCTTCGTGTCGCCCTCATTGAGCGTGACGACTTCGCCTCTGGAACCTCCTCGAAGTCCTCGAAACTCGTTCACGGCGGAATCCGCTATCTGCAACAGGGTGACGTTCGACTCGTGTACGAAGCACTTGCCGAGCGACAGATCCTTCGACGGAACGCCCCGCACCTTGTCAAGGTCCTCCCGTTCCTGATTCCCATCTTCTCGAAGAAGGGTGTCGTCAACCGCAAACTCGCCCGGGCCATGGGCAGCGCGATGTGGATGTACGACCTGACCGGTGGTTTGCGTATCGGCAAGATGCACAAGCGGGTCTCGAAAAAGCAAGCGTTGGAATGGTTCCCGACACTTCCTGCCGACGACTTGATGCCGTCCTATCTCTATTACGACGCCGAGGCCGACGATGCTCGCTTGGTCGTCACCGTTGCCCGCACTGCTGCACTTCGCTTTGGTGCCACCATCGTCAACCGCACGGCAGTGGTCGACCTCCACAAAGATGCCAACGGAAAGGTGAACGGCGTCATCGTGAATGCCGATGGCCGAACGTTCACGGTCGCAACGAAGTCAGTCGTCAACGCTGCAGGTGTGTGGTCCGACGATGTCCGTGCTCTCGATGAAGGAGAACACCCACACTCGATCCGCCCAGCCAAGGGAGTGCACATCACCGTTCCCTGGTCCAAAGTCCGCAATACCGTTGCCGCCGTCATTCCTGTGCCCGGCGACAAGCGGTCGGTCTTTGTCGTGCCGTGGGGCCAGTTCACCTTCGTGGGCACCACTGATACCGACTATGACGGCCCCATCGACGACCCTCAATGCGACGACGACGATGTCGAATATCTCCTGCGAGCATTGAACGGTTCGATCACCGAAACCGTGACGACCGAGGACATCCTCGGCACATGGGCAGGGCTTCGTCCCCTCGTGGCCGATCCCGCCGCCTCGGGGCGCACCGCCGACCTGTCACGTCGACACAAGGTGCGCCGATCCGATTCCGGAGTGGTGACAATCACCGGAGGCAAACTCACGACCTACCGCGAGATGGCTGCCGACACCATCGACGAAGTACTTGCCGAAGTACTCGATGCCGACCGTCTCACCAGGCTCCGTCGCCGAAGCAAAACCAAGCATCTCAAGATTCATGGCGCGAACGGTTATGAGGAACTGATGGCCTCGGCCGAATCGCTCTCGCCGCTCGGCGGCAATGAGGTTCGTCGACTCGCTGACCGGTATGGATCCGATGCCACCACCGTCCTCGCCATCGCAGAATCCGACCCGGCCATGGCCGAACCCCTCGTTCCTGGGCTTTCGTACATTCGCGCTGAAGCGATCTTCGCGGTTCGCTACGAGATGGCGAGCACCGTCGATGACATCCTCAGCCGTCGAACCCGTGCCCGACTCCAGACTCGTGACGCATCCGCTGATGCGGCAGCTGACGTTGCTGCGCTCATCGGACCTGAACTGGGCTGGGATGACGACGAGCAAGCGCGTCAGGTCGCTGACTACCGCTCGCAAATCAACGAAGAACTTGCAGCGATCGCCCACTGATGCCTGCCCACCCCACTCCCCCGATTCCGCTTGACGCCGCTGTTGCACGAGCCCACTTCGACACTGCTGTTGTTTCGATCGACGCTGACCTGATCTCGAAGTTGCGCGAGACCGGCGCCACTGTCGAACTCGGCCAATCACAACGCGCTGAGGCGAGCCGCGACTGGTGGCCACTCATGATGACGAGGGCCTCAAGCGCCGAAGTCGGCCAGATCGCCGCGGCGATTGTTGCGCCCACGACAGTCGAGCAGGTCGCAGCAAGTCTGCGTCTGTGCAATGACCACCGCATCCCAGTCACCGCTGCCGCGGGCCGCAGCGGCGTGGTCGGAGGTTCGATCCCACTTTTTGGTGGCGTGCTTCTTGATCTGTGTGGACTGTCGGGCATCCGTTCCGTCGACCCCATTTCTGGAATCGTCGATGTCGGGGCCGGCACATTCGGCGATGTCCTCGAAGACGAACTGCAGTCGGAGTACGCGATAACCGTCGGTCATTGGCCGCAATCAATTGCCCTGTCGACCGTGGGCGGATGGTTGGCCTGCCGTGGTGCCGGTCAGTTATCGAATCGTTACGGCAAGATCGAAGACATCGTCATTGGACTCGATGTCGTACTGGCCGATGGGACCATTGTTCACACCGGTGGTCATGCTCGCCAAGCAGCCGGACCAGACCTCACACAGTTGTTTGTCGGCTCTGAAGGAACACTCGGCATCATTACCGGAGCACGGTTGCGTGCGCGCGCGGTTGCCACCGCGAACCATAGCAGTGCTTGGGCCTTCCCGACCTTCGAGGCCGGTGCCGATGCGTGTCGTCGAATCATCCAGCGCGGTCTTGCGCCTGCAGCATTGCGCCTCTACGACGCGGCGGAAGCCGATCGGAACTGGCAGACCGGCGACGTCGCAGTGCTTCTCGCTTTCGACGAGGGCCAGCAGGAGACCGTCGACGCCACCACGAAAATCACAGCCGAGGAATGTGCGAACGCAACAACGCTCGACGCGGAGCTCGTCGCGAAATGGTTCGGCCACCGAAATGATGTGAGTTCGCTCGAAGCGCTCATCTCGCGCGGCTACATGGTCGACACGATGGAACTCACCGTCTCGTGGACCGACCTTCCTTCGCTCTACCCCGCAGTGCGCGATGCCATCGCTGCTACTCCCGGTGTCATTTCCTCCACCGCCCATCTCTCCCATTCCTATTCCGATGGCGCATGTCTGTACTTCACCTTCGCGGGCAAGGACGCTGACGAGGGCCCCGACCCGCTTGAGTCGATGTACCTCGCCTGCTGGAATGCCGGCACGACTGCCGCCCTCGCTCATGGAGGTTCGTTGAGCCACCACCATGGCGTAGGACTCAACCGAGCCCGGTTCATGGCCTCGGCGCTCGGAGATGGTGCCACCGCCGTGCTTCACGCCATGAAGCACTCGCTTGATCCGAACGGAATTCTCAACCCCGGCAAACTCGGCCTTCCCTCCCCGTTTGGTTCAGCGCCTGACGGATTCGGAGATGCACCTTGATCGAGTCCATCGATCATCGAGTGGTGCTCATTGGTGCGGTGAACGGATTGTTCTTTGCTCTACCGGCGGCGATCTTGCAGCGCACTCTTTTTTCCGGCACCGCATTGGCTGGCGTGATGCTGGCGATCATCTTCTTCTCCGGGGCCCTTGCCGGTTACGCCGCAGCGCGCCCACTTCCCCCACGTGCTCTTCCGCATGGTGCTGCGGCCGGAGTGATTACCTTCCTCGGAGCCGAACTCGTCTATCTCATCGCCACCCGGGACTTCTCCAATCCGGTCAGTCTGCTCCTCGGAATCATTCTCTTCGCGCTCATCTTCGCCTCGTTGGGAACGATCGGCGCCATGGTCGCCGTCTCAAGAGGGTCACGAATCCAATGAGCATTCTCGTCGTCGATGTCGGAACTTCAGGGGTGCGATCAGTAATCGTTCGACCCGACGCAACCATTGCGATCGAGTTCCGACAGGAAGTCCTTCCCGATACCCCGGCGCCAGGACTGGTCGAGTTCGACCCAAAGAAGATGGCCGCTGCTGTGCTGGCAACAGCGCGAGCGGCACTGGCTGAGGGCGGCCCCGTAGATGCTGTCGGCGTCGCCACACAGCGTGCATCGACCATCGTCTGGGACCGGACCACCGGTGAACCCTTGGCCCCTGGTCTCGGGTGGCAGGACCTTCGCACACTTGGGGATTGTCTTGTCCTCCAAGCGGAAGGTTTGCGGTTTGCGCCGAATCAATCGGCCACCAAGATCAGTCATCTGCTCAACGCTGCCGATCCCGATCGTGTCGGCGATCTGTGTATCGGCACTGTCGACTCATGGATTGTCTGGACACTCACCAACGGCGCAGTGAACGTCACCGATGCATCAAACGCCGGAGTCACGGGTCTGTTCTCGGTGCAGTCCAACGACTGGGACGAAGCTCTCCTTGCTCGGCTGAACATCCCTCGTACATCGATGCCAACCATCGTCGATTCGAGTGGTCCAATTGCGGCGGCAACGGCACTTGATGGTGCACCAATGATTTGCGGTATCGCCGGCGACCAACAGGCATCGATGATCGGTCAAGGTGTTGTGCGCCCCGGGCCAGCGAAGATCACTTTCGGAACCGGCGGAATGCTCGATCTGGTTATTGGCCCCGACCGACCCACTACTGCAGCGCGAAGTGCGTCGGGAACGTTCCCCATTGTGGCGTGGCGGCGCAGCGGAGAAACCATGTGGGGTCTCGAGGCAATCATGCTCTCGGCCGGAACAAACGTGGAGTGGTTACGCGACGACCTTGGAATCATCGATTCAGTGGCGGCCTCGCATGAAATCGCTCAGCAGTGCGCCGATACCGAAGGCGTTGTCTATGTGCCTGCGCTCCTCGGTCTCGGTACCCCACATTGGGATTACGGAGCACGAGGAACACTCCTGGGCATCACGCGCGGAACCGCCCGTCCTCATATTGTGCGCGCTGTCCTAGAGGGAGTCGCACAACGAGGCGCTGATCTTGTTGATGCGGCCGAGATCGAAACAGGCGCAACAATTCCGACACTGCGCGTCGATGGCGGGATGAGTGCGAACCCGACGTTCACCCAGGCGCTCGCCGATGCAACACAGCGCACGGTTGAAATTTCACCAGTGCTCGAGGCAACAGCGCTAGGCGCCGCATTCCTCGCCGGCTTAGCCGTCGGCACATGGAGCAATTGGGATGACATCGCCGCGACATGGAAACCCGTTCACACGGTCGAACCCAACGGTGATGCTCATCGAGAACGATGGGCGGTTGCGATCGAACGAGCAAGTGGTTGGCATGGCGATCTCTCGAACTTCGACTTCTAATCAAGAACCGCAATGACACGCCGCTCGCCGATCGCCATCAGCCTGTTCCTACTTCTAGTGGTCGTTGGGCTGCTCACCGTCTCGTGCGGTTCCAATGCAACCTCCGCACCCGAAGAAGATGCGCCCGCAATTGCCGCCACCGTCCACATCAAAGATGGCGAATTTGATCCGCGCGATATTGATATCGAAGTCGGCGGTTCGGTGATGTGGATCAACGATGATGTCGCCAGTCATGACCTCCAGTTCATTGCTCCGAACAAAATTTCATCGGGAGTGATCAGGCCCAAAGGCGTCTGGACCCGCACGTTCGGTTCGGCCGGGACCTACCTCTACTACTGCGATTTCCACAACACGATGAAGGGCTCTGTGGTCGTTCGCCCGGCACCGTGACAGACTGACGGGGCGATGGTGAGCCGGTTGGGTGACCGCGGGCCGGCTTGACCGGTTCGAGGAAAGTCGGGGCTCCACAGGGCAAGGTGCTGGCTTACAACCAGTCGGAGTGATCCGCAGGAAAGTGCAACAGAAAGCAAACCGCCGATGGCCCGGTTTACCGGGCACAGGTAAGGGTGAAACGGTGCGGTAAGAGCGCACCAGCATTCGAAGCGATTCGGATGGCTAGGTAAACCCCACTTGGAGCAAGGCCGAGCGTCGGGATTGGCTGCCCGTCAGTTGTTTCGAAAGAAGCAACACCCGCTGGTAGGCCGCACAGATGGATGGTCACCTAAGCGCCGGGAGGCGCTGGACAGAACCCCGCTTACAGACCGACTCACCATCGCACCCACAACCTCGTTACCGAAGTACTGCGGCACGCGCTTCACTTTGCACGCGCTGCGATGCCGGCACCGCTAGTTGTGCACCGCGTTCATCTTGCACACCGATGATGCCCCAAGTATTGGTCTGATAGTCCACCCACGGGTACAGACCCA
Organism: Actinomycetes bacterium; assembly: GCA_037139155.1. Classification (GTDB taxonomy): domain Bacteria; phylum Actinomycetota; class Acidimicrobiia; order Acidimicrobiales; family Acidimicrobilacustridaceae; genus Acidimicrobilacustris. The sequence goes on from JBAXGZ010000079.1 coordinate 10,469, forward strand.
TCCCGCCGTTCCCGCTCACGACAACCGTGGCACCGAATTCGTTGACAACATCGGGCCAGCAGCCAAGGCCGTAGCGAGGGATCTTGGTAATCCCGACAGAGAAATCCTTCGTCGTGTCGTAGTCCGCCACCTGATTCGAAACGATCGTCTCAACGGCCGCTTCACTCAAGATTTTGGTGGTGCCGCTCTGGCCCCGGTGCAGCAGCATTGCGAGGAACTTGCCGTAATCATCAACTGTGATTCGAACACCAAATGCACTGTTGGCCATGGCCGGAGCACCCGGCCATGACGTTGCCGTCATTTGCAGAGGTCCGGTGATGCGCTGATTCATGATCGTCGCGAAATCCGCACCACCCACTGCTTCGACAAGTCTTCCGATGACGAGGAAATCTGAATTCCCGTAGGAGAACTTCGAACCAGCAGGAAACTCACGAGCAGAGGTGGCAATCGCCGTCACGCACGCCGCTAACGAAGATCCTCCACCTTGGCAGCGATTATCACGCACTCCCGAGGTGTGATCGAGAAGTTGTCGAGGGGTGATCGCCGGCGAGGACGACGCGAATTCCGGCAACCATCGGGAGATGTCGTCATCGAGGCCGATCACACCCTGATCGACGAAGGTCATGAATGCTGCCGCAGTGAGCCACTTGGTTGATGACGCCACCGACAAGGGAGTCGAACCGTTCACCGATCCGACCGATGTCTCGTGAATCATCGATCCGTCCGCACGAGCGATGCGCACCATCCCCCCGGAAAGACCGGCTGATCTCACACGTTCGGTCAACAGCGCATCGGTCTGATCAAAGGCTGCGGGTGCGTAGATCTTTGTCGTGGTCGTGGTCGGAGGAATTGAGGTTGTAGTTGCGGCGATCGATTCGGTGGAGTCCGAAGAAGTCTCCACGCTCGACGCGCTCGATCCCCCACAACTCGCAGCCAACAGCGCGCT